>NZ_JANQCV010000012.1:0-63917 GCF_024723515.1 Campylobacter sp. W0066.2
ATTACTATTGTGTATTCTAGTATATAATATTTATTATATTATAGGTTTTTTTGATATGCAATTTATATTGATACTTTTTAAAGAAAATAAATTAAAAATCATTCTTTTTTTGCTTTTTAGTATTTTTACGAGTATATTAGGTGTATTGACTTTAGTTTTTATCAATGAGTTTTTATTAAAAACTAGTCTTGAAAACTCAAATATCATTGTGTATTTTGTACTTTTATTGCTTGTGTTTTTTGCGAGTTCTTCTTTTGTAGAAATTGCTCTAAGCTCGTTTGGGCAAAGTTTTATTTTTAAAATGCAAAGAATGGTTGTAAAGCAAATTTTAGATACAAGTGTTTTGAGTATTTTAAACACCACCAAAGCAAAGATTTTAGCTTCTTTAAATAATGATGTGCGTAGTATTTCTTTTGGACTTTTAAGACTTCCTGAATTTATACAATCAAGTGTTTTAATTATTTGTGTAAGTGCTTACATAGCTTACCTTTCTTTAGAAATTTTCTTTTTGTGTTTAGCATGGATAGTGTGTGTTTTTTTGGTAGATAATTTTTTGATGAGCAAAGTGTATTTTTATTTTAAAAATGCTAGAGAAAATGATGATGCTTTGCAAAAAAACTATCAAAATATTTTACAAGGACATAAGGAACTAACCTTAAATCCTTTAAGGGCGAAGTATTATTATGAAAATGAGTTTGAAAAAAATGCTCTGAAAAAGAAAAAAAGTTCCGCTATGGGAAATATCTTGCATATTTTATCTAACAACTGGAGCAATAGTGCTATGTTAGCTTTAGTAGGAGTGGAGTTTTATATAGCTTTAAGCTATGAACTTGCTAGTTTGCAAAGTGCTACGACTATTGCTTTGAGTGTGCTTTTTTTAAGAGCGCCACTTGGAGCTATGATAGGAAGTTTTCCTACGCTTATGATGGCAAAAATCGCTTTAGATAAAATTTCAAATTTAAATTTAGAAAATTATTCTCATGAGTTTAAACTCAGTCAAAATAAAAAAACTTGGCAAAAACTTTCTTTTAAGGATGTGTCTTTTGCATACAATGAAAAATTTGCACTAAAACCTTTAAATTTTGAGCTTAAAAAAGGCGAATGTGTATTTTTAATAGGTAAAAACGGTAGTGGTAAATCTACTTTTTCTATGATTTTAGCAGGGCTTTTTACAGACTTTAAAGGAAGTATTTTTTTAGATGATGAAAAAATAACTTCAGAAAATATTTATGAGTATAGAAGTTTAATTAGTGCTATTTTTAGTGATTTTCATTTGTTTGAGCATGTTTTAGAAGATGAGAAATTTAGCAAAGAGGATTTAGCATATTGGCTTGAAATTTTAGAGCTAAATGAAAAAGTAGAGCTTGTAGAAAATACTTTTAGTACTATAAAACTTTCAGCTGGACAAAAAAAGCGTCTAGCTATGCTTAATGTTTTGCTTGAAAAAAGAGATATTTTGATCTTAGATGAGTGGGCCGCTGATCAAGATCCTATGTTTAGAAAGTTTTTTTATACTAAACTTTTGCCACTTTTAAAGCAAAAAGGTATTACTATATTTGCTATAACTCATGATGATGTGTATTTTGATATGGCTGATAGAATTTTACTCGCACAAAATGGTCAAATTTGTGAATTAAAAGGCAATATAAAAGAACTAGCAAAAAATGCGGTAGAAAAATTTTAAAGGAAAAAAATGAAAAAATTACTTATTTTATGTGTATTTTTAGGAGTAAGTTTAATGGCAAAATCTTTTGAGCTTGTAAAAGAGCCTGTGCTAACTACACAAATGGTTGAAGGGATTTTGGAGCTTGCAAAGAAAGAAGCAAGAAAAAATAGCTTTTATGTAAGTATTACCATAGTAGATAAATCTGGTCAAATTTTAGCGGTTTTAAGAGATGATAAAGCGGGTGTGCATACGCTTAATGCTAGTTATAAAAAAGCTTACACAGCCACTTCACAAAAAAGAGAAACAGCGATTATTTTTAAAGGTGTAAAAGAGGGTAAAATACCTGAAGATATTCGTTATTTAGATGATAAGTTTTCTATTATGCCTGGTGGGGTGCCGATTTTTATAGATGGAGTTGTTGTTGGTGGTATAGGTGTGGGTGGAGCACACTTAGATGAGGATGTAAAAATAGCTAAAGCAGGGATAGCGTTTTTAAAATAGGCTTTGAAAATCAAAGCCTATGATTACTTAGCTTTTGCATAAATTTCTTTTTCAATGTCTATGTAAAATTGTGCGATAGCTTTGTAAGCTTCTTCCCAAGCTTTTAGCGTAGTTTCATCTGCATTTAGTACTACTTTAATAGCCTTTAAAAGACAAGCACCGACTATAGGATAATGTTCTTCTTTGACATTTAATTTTGTATGAGTGATAGCTACTTTATCAACAAAGCTTCTCATATTTTCTAAATTTTCTACATTTTTTGCCGCCATTAAAATAGCCATTGCTAAAGCTTTTGGTTGCTCGCCTGAAGCTTGTTTTTCCATATTAAACATAGGTTTTACTTCAGGGTACTCTTCGAACATGATTTTATAAAATTCTTTAGTTAAAACTTCGCCATTTTTTTGTAAAATCGGCACGCAGTCTTTGATGATTTGAATTTGTTCTTGTGTCATTTTTTCTCCTTTGTATATTGTATTTTTTATGATTATATAAAAATAAGAGAAAAAATATCTTGATTTATGTTAATTTTGTATCATTTTATTTTAAAATGATTATGTGTATCAATTTAAGTAAATATAAAGTGAATTATTAATATAATAATCCTTATCAATTTCAAAATTTAAAATTAAGGAAATTTATAAAATGAAAGCAAAAGTAGTTTTACTATCTTTACTAGCTGCTATGAGTTTAAGCGCTCAAGAGCTTACGATTTATTCTCATCGTCATTATGATAGCGATAAAGGAATTTTCAAATTATTTCAAGAAAAAACAGGCATTAGTGTAAATGTGGTGCAAGCTAAAGCTAATGAGCTTGCTAAAAGATTAGAGGTTGAGGGTAAAAATTCAAAAGCAGATTTATTTATGACTGCTGATGCGGGAAATTTAGAACAAGTTCGCACAAATAATCTTTTTGTTTCAGTTAGCTCACCTGAGTTAGAAAAACTTTCTCCAAAAGAATTGAGAGGTAAAAACAACGAATGGTATGCTTTTACAACAAGAGCAAGAATCATCATCGCTTCTAAAGATAGAATTAAAGATGGAGAGATTAAAACTTATGAAGATTTAACTGATCCTAAATTTAAAGGTAAAGTTTTAGTAAGAAGTTCAAATAATGTTTATAATATCTCTTTACTAAGTGCAATGATTGATACCTTGGGTAAAGAAAAAGCAAAAGAATGGGCTCAAGGCATAGCAAATAATCTTGCACGCACTCCAAAGGGTGGGGATCGTGATCAAATTCGTGCGATTTACGCAAAAGAAGGCGATGTAGCTATATCAAATAGTTATTATCTAGGACATTTAGCAAACTCAAAAAATCCTAAAGATGTTGAAGCTGCAAATTCAGTAAAAGTGATTTTTCCAAACCAAGATGATAGAGGAACACATATCAATGTAAGTGGTATAGGTGTTTTAAAAACTTCTAAAAATAAAGAAGCTGCGGTTAAATTTATCGAGTTTATGCTTTCAAAAGAAGCGCAAGAAATTTTAACAAACCAAAATTATGAATATCCGGTAAATAAAGAAGTAAAACCTGCTAAAATTTTACAATCATGGGGTGAGTTTAAAATCGAAAAACCAAATTTTGAAGCTTACTGGGGTAATGCTAAAGAAGCTTTAATGATTTTTGATGAAGTTCAATGGAAATAATTTTAAGGAAAAATAAAATTTGAAATTTTTAAGTCTAAGGTGGTCTTTTGCCACCTTTTTTTTCTGTAGTTTAATCATACTGCCTATACTTGCTATTATCTTACACCTTCCTTTTATAGATATTAACACCTTAAAACATTTGAGTAAAAATGTCTTGCCACGATATATTTTTGGTAGTGCTTTTATATTGTTTGGTACTTTAGTGCTGTGTTTGATTATAGGTTTAGTTAGTGCTTATTTGATAGCTTTTTATAAATTTTTTGGCTCGAAATTTTTTGAATGGTTTTTGATTTTACCTTTGGCTATACCTTCTTATGTGATGGGTTTTGTTTGGATTGATTTATTTGAATTTCAAGGTTTAATTCCCACGCTTTTAGGTGTTGATAGGCGTATAGATATCATGAATGCATATGGTGTGATTGTGATTTTATCTTTTGCGCTTTATCCTTATGTGTATTTTTTTGCTAAAAATACTTTTGCTTATGGACTTGGAAATATCATTTTAAGTGCTAAAACACTTAAGGCTTCTAATTTAAAAACATTTTTTAAAGTGATTTTGCCATTTTGCCGTGTGGGTATAGTGGGTGCTTTGCTGTTAGTGGCTATGGAGGTTTTGAGTGATTATGGCTTGGTGGCGTATTTTGGCGTAGATACTTTTAGTGCAGGAATTTTTAGAACATGGGGAAGCGGTGGTGATGAAGTGAGTGCTGTGGCTTTAAGCGTGGCTTTGCTTGTGTTTATCGCACTTTTAATGCTTTTAGAAAAAATTCAAAGAGGTAAAAAAGGTTTTAATCAAAATGTATTTTTACCTACTCCAAAAGATGAGTTAAAAGGCTTTAAGGCATTTTTAGCCTTTTTATGGTGCTTTTTAGTAGCATTTTTAGCCTTTGTTGTGCCTATTATGTGGCTTGTTTATTGGGCTGGGTTTGATTTTATGCAAAATTTAAGCAATGTCTTAACACCTGCATTTTATAGTCTTAGCGTAGCTTTGGTGAGTTCTTTTGCTATTGTGGGAGTGGCATTTTATTTGTGTTTTGTGGTGCGTTTAAATGATACAAAAGCTTCTAAAATCATCCTTTGGCTTACGACTTTGGGGTATTCTTTACCTGGAGCTGTGGTAGCTGTGGGAATTTTAGTGATTTTGGGTGCGTTAAATTATATTTTTGATCTTTTATCTTTTGAGTATGCCATAGGTGGTGGATTTTTAGTGCTGTTTTTTGGATACTTTGTGAGATTTTTGGCTTCAGGGGTTTTTGCAACTCAATCAGGCTATGAGCGAATTTCTAAAAACATAGACTATGCAAATTTAACCTTAAAATCAAAACCATTTAAAATTTTCACTCAAATTTATTTTCCTTTGATGAAGCATTATTTAGCTTTAGCTGTGGTGATTATTTGTGTGGATATTTTAAAAGAATTGCCTATTTCAACTATACTTTCACCTTCAGGTTTTCAAACGCTTTCATCGCTTGTATTTGCTTATAGTGAAAATGAGTTAATTTATAATGTTTCTTTGCCATCTTTGATTATAGTATTATTTGGGATTATCCCTACATTTTTAATGCATTATTTGCAAAATAAAAACAACCAAAAAGGACAATAATGGAAATCTTAAAAATTGACAATCTTTACAAATCTTTCGGAAAAACAGAGGTTTTAAAAGGAATTTCTTTGAGTTTAAGAGAAGGCGAGATTGTCAGTATTTTGGGAGAAAGTGGCTGTGGTAAGAGTTCCTTGCTTGGTTGTATAGCTGGTTTTTTTGAAATCAATGATGGTAGTATTTATATAGGGGGTAAACTAGTTGCTTCTAAGAGTGTGTATTTAGCCCCGCAAGAGCGTGATGTGGGAGTTTTGTTTCAAGACTATGCTTTGTTTCCGCATTTAAATGTAGAAGAAAATATATGCTTTGGTATAAGCTCTTTAAGTAAAAACGAGCAAAAACAAAGACTTGATGAAGTTTTAGAAATTTTAAATTTAAATGCACTTTTAAAGCGCTATCCAAATGAACTAAGCGGTGGGCAAGCCCAAAGAGTAGCACTAGCAAGAACCATAGTTGCAAGGCTAAAAATCATACTTTTTGATGAGCCTTTTTCAAATTTAAATCACACTTTAAGCGTTAAAATGCGCAAAGAAATCAAAAATATCTTAAAAGAGCATAAGCTTAGTGCTATTTTTGTTACGCATGATAAAGACGATGCTTTTTACTTATCAGATAATATCGCTTTGATTAAGGATGGAAAAATTTTAGACTATGGAAGTGCTAAAGAGCTTTTTTATAAGCCTAAAAATATAGATAGTGCTTGCTTTTTGGGAGAAGCATTTTTTATAGATCCAAATACAATTTTAGATGAGAATTTCAAAGCATATTTACAAAGTAAAAATGGCATTTTACGCCCCAATGATATACAAATTTCAACTTCACAAACCCCTCTAAAAGCTAGCGTTTTAGAATGTGTATTTTATGGGGATTTTTATGAGCTAAGTGTGAGTTTGGAAGGACATATTTTTAGTATTTATCATCATAAAGAACTTAGTAAAAATGATGAAATTTATCTTAAGTTAAGCGATAGAGAAATTTTTTAATCACTCTAATTCATTTCCAAATATATCTAAAATTTGCTAAA
Source organism: Campylobacter sp. W0066.2 (assembly GCF_024723515.1). Taxonomy (NCBI): domain Bacteria; kingdom Pseudomonadati; phylum Campylobacterota; class Epsilonproteobacteria; order Campylobacterales; family Campylobacteraceae; genus Campylobacter; species Campylobacter sp. W0066.2. The sequence goes on from NZ_JANQCV010000012.1 coordinate 6,439, forward strand.
GATTATAAAATAAAGTAAAATCACAGCAAAAAAAGGAAATAAATGATTAGTGTAGAATTAATAGAGCATATTTTTAAAGCTGCTTCTATATCAAGGTGGAATGATTATCCTAGAATGACAAATTTAGTCGAGCTTGATAAACAAGCGCATAAATTCATCATTGCTTATTTCATTGCTAAAATGGAAAAAGATGTCAATATGCGCTTTATCATAGAAGCGGGGATTTTTGAGTTTTTAAGTAGGGTAGTAGTGACTGATATACGCCCTGATGTATATCATGAAATAACGCGTGCAAAAAATGAGCAGGTAAGCGCTTGGGTGTTAAGTAAAATCGCACCGATGATTCAAGATATTGAAAATGGTGAGTTTTTAAAACGCTATGAGCTTTTTTTACAAGGTAAAGATTATGCGAAAGAAAGGCTTATTTTAAAAGCTGCTTCGTATTTTGCGACAAGGTGGGAGTTTAATATAGTTTATCAAACTAGCTCGTTTTTAAGTGATATCGATGAGATTAAGGCTAAGGTTGAAGAAGAATTAGAAGATTATTATGAATTAATCGGTGCAAGAAAAATAGCTCTTAATCAAAAAATTTCTAAAATAATCGATCTAAGCGGACGCTTGCGTTTTCAAAAAAGATGGGCGCAAACCCCAAGGATTCCTGAAACTGCCGTTTTGGGACATATGCTTGTGGTAGCTATTTTGTCTTATTTTTATTCTTTAGAAGTAAAAGCATGCGATGGTAGAATAGAAAGCAATTTTTATTGCGCTTTGTTTCATGATTTGCCTGAAAGTTTAACTAGAGATATTATCTCTCCGGTAAAATATGGCATAGATGGTTTAAATGAAATCATCAATGAATATGAAATGAAGCTTATTAATGAGAAAATTTTACCTTTTATACCACTATCTTTTAGAGAAGAATTTAGCTATATACTTGGTATTAGAGAAGGACAAAATGAAGAAAGTGCCTTTGTAAAAAATGAATTTGAAAATCGTATTTTCAATAACAAGCCAAGTGTTTATAGTGGTAGTTTAGATGCGGTAAATGAGGATCGTTTTAAGGCTATTGATGGAAAGGCTTTGAAGTATTGTGATAAATTAGCAGCTTTTATAGAAGCAGCTTTGTCAATTAGCTATGGAGTAAAGTCTAAAGAGCTTGAAAGTGGTTTTGTAGGAATGTATGAGTATTTTAAAACAAATCCGACTATTAATGGGGTAAATTTCTTTAGAATTTGTGAGGATATTAAAGGGTATTTTAAACTTTAAAAACCCTCTCCCAGATGACTGCGGCACACACTAAGTCTAAGTGCTCTGCTGTGTTCCCACCCTGAAGCGGTGCTTAAAAATAGCATTGCACAGGTCTAAGAGAAGGCAGTTGAAATAATATCTTAAAATATCTTAAAAAAAATTGAGGTGAAGTATGTTGAGTATATTTGCAAACTTTTTATCTAAATTTAGAGAATTTTTTGTTCCTAGTCATTTGTCTTTAGAATTTAGAGCAAAATCTTTTGCTGCTATTATCGTGGCAAATAAAAATATAAAAGCAGAAATTTGGCAAGTTTTAGCTGATATTGCAAACGAAGTTTATCCAAATGATAAAAGTAGACAAGCTATCTTAGTACAAACTTCTAAAGAATACGTAGATAGAGTTTTAAAAAATGAGCTTAGTTTAGATGCTTTACTTAAAAATATTGCTTTGCTTTTAAAGAAAAATCCAAGATATGCAAAAAAGATTAATTTTCATAGGCTTGAGCGTTTGATGGATAAAAACGAAGAAGAAGCTTTAGTGCAACTTAGAGTTTATGAGTTTTTTGAGCAAGAAATAAAATATATTTTAGAAAAAAATTCAAAAGAACCATCATGAAAGGCTAAAATTAGCGTTTCATGTTGATTGCTTTTTGTATCATTTGATCAGCTGTTGTGATACTTTTACTGCTTGAATCATAAGCTTTTTGTAAAGTGATTAAATTTGTAAAAGCTACCGATAAATCTACATTAGATTGTTCTAAATAAGAGCCTTTAAAGGTTGCTGTGCTGAAATTTCCATTAGCATCAAGCAAAAAGGTTGGATTGCCACTGTTGCTAGTTTGTCCATAAAGATTTTCTCCTAGCTTTTCTAAGCCTTGCTCGTTTGTAAAATTAAACAAAGCAAGTTTTGCCATAGCTATTTGATCCCCATTAGTAAAAGTGGCTATGATAGTACCATCTGTGTTAATAGAATAATTATTTAAAAACCCCTCGCCCTTGCCATCTGTTTGCGTATGCACTGAAGGTTGTTTGTTTTGTAAGGCATGAAGTCCATCATAACCTGAATTTGGTATATTTGGATCATAATATGAACCAAGATTTATATTAACTCTTGTACCGTTGTTATCTACCGAATTTAAGGTATTAGAAACTAAAGCTCCAGCTTCATTAAAGGTGATTAAACCCTCGGTAGTTCCACCTATTTTATTGCCATCGTTACCATACACTTGTGCAACGGCTTTGTATTCTAAGTCTGTGCCATTTTGTGGCAAAACTCTATCTAATTTAACTCTTACCCAACTAATAGAACCATCAGGATTGATTAGTTTTGCAGAAAGTTCTGAACTATCAGCTACTTCTTTTTCTACGCTTAAATGAGATGATTCTAATTTAGCTGTTTCTAAGTCTACTTTATCTAGTTTTTGATTATCAATGCTAAAAGCTAAATTTTCATCTAAAGTAGCTTGCAATGTTTGACTAGCACCTTTTTCATCGGTGATTTTAAAATATATAGTATCGCCAGGTTTTAAGCCATAAATTTGCTCATCTTTTACACTACCTGAAATTTTTACACTACCATCTTCATTTTTACTAAATTCAAATTTAGAAGCATCTACATCTATATTTACAGCTTCTGTTTTTGTGCTTGTGTCTAAATTGCCACTCCAAGTGATATTTTGTGTTGACTGAGGTGGCAAATAAAGATTTTTAGGTACAGAAATAGGTCCTTGAGTATTAACTCCACCCATTTGGAAATTTTGCCCAGGTGTTCCACTCCAAGCTGTGGTAACTTTTTGTCCCATAACTTGACCAAACATATTTGAAACCCTATCGCTTAGTTGAATTTCTTTTAATGATGGATTCATAGTTCCAAGCACATAATTTCCGTTTGAATCTACTAAAAAGCCATTTGCATCAGGTTTAAAAGCACCATTTCTAGTATAATAAACCCCATTGCCATTACTTACACCAAAAAATCCTTTTCCAGCAATAGCCACATCAAATTCATTATCAGTAGAAACTAATGGTCCTTGTTCAAAAATATCATTAGTAGCTCCTGCTACACTACCATAACCAGTTTGACCTTTATTATATGATTGCGTTGTTACGGTGCTATAAAATACATCTTTGAAAGCTACATCAGAGTATTTAAAACCGACTGTATTAACATTGCTTATATTATGAGCAGTATTATCTATACCATAACTTTGGGATTTTACTCCATTTACCCCATTATAAAATGCTGTAAACATGATTTTATCCTGTAATTTCTTTAATATCTTCCCATTTAACCCAGCTACCGCCCATACCAACTAGAGCTTCGCCATCTTCAAATTTAACACCGGTAATTGGGTATGCACCATAAGTTGAGTTTACTGTTGTTCCATCTTCGCCTATATAGTTTGCTCTTACATAGTATTTGCCAGATGGTACAGGATTTCCACTATCATCGGTTCTATCCCAAACAATTTGTTTCATACCAGCAGTCATATCTTTAACTTTCATTGTTCTTACAGGATCGCCTGCTTCGTTATAAATAGTAAATGTTACAGGTTCACTATCTGATTTATAAGCTGAATCAATCTTAGCTGTTTTGATATCAACGCTTGGAGTATGTCCTATAACCTTAAAGGTTTGATCTTCTCCAACTACTGCTTTAACAGTTTCTTCTTGGCCTTTATCATCAACTAATTTTACATATATAGTTTCTCCAGGACCTGCTATTTCTTTATCTACCTTACCCGTGATATCTAGTTTATCCTCGCCATTTTTCTTAAGTTCAAAACCTTCAATATCAATATCAGTTTTTTTACCTTTTTGTGGTTCTTGTGGTAAATACATATTAATTTGAAATTGTATATCATCATCTGCCACTACAAGATAATTATCCTTAACCGTTGCAAGTTTTCCAACCGCAGCTAATGCACTCATACCAGTACTTGCTGCAATAGAATTTTGTAATTTAGTCATTGCTACTACAAGCTGAGTCATAGTTTTATTAGTATTATCTTGCATTTCAAGTGCTGAAAGTTGTGCTGTTTGAGTAAGCATTTTTTCAGTATCCATAGGATCAGTTGGATCTTGATGTTGAAGTTCTATCAAAAGAAGCTTTAAAAATGCATCCTTGTCTAGTTCTGCTCCAGGGTTATAAATCAACCCACTATCGCCTTCCCCAGCTCTAGCATTTCCTTTAGCATTTGGCATATCTTTGGTGTTAAGTGCTGCTAAAGGACCTTGAAGAGTTTGTGTATTTATATTTGACATAAAAATCCTTTTTTATATGTTTTTAAAGCTTAAAGCAAAAAATATTCCATACTAAAAATACTTAGCTAAAACCATCTCTAAGCTTGGTTTTTCTTGAATTTCTTTTTCAAAATTCACCTTATCTTCTTTATTATTGTTGTTTTTTTGTTTTTGTGGATTATTTTGCTCTTTTCTTTCTTGGTTGTTAAAATTCATTTCTAAATTTGTAAAGCCCATATTTACAAGAGCATTTTTAAACTCAGCTTGATGCTGTATGAAAAGATTTAAAGTATTTTGATTAGAATTAAAGCTGATGTTTAGGTTAGATCCTCTTTGGACTAAAGTGACTTCTACTTCTCCTAGATTGTGCGGGTTTAGAGTTATACTAAAGCGAGTTATAGGCGCTTTATAGCTTTCTAGTTTTTCTTTAAATTCTTGAGCAAAATCATTGAAAGTTTCTTTCATAGGAATATTTTGATTTTTTATAAAATTATTAGAAACTCTATTCATTTCTTTCACATAAGAATTTAAATTTTCCTCACTATGATCTTTTTCATCTTTTATAACTTCTTTAGTGCTTTTAAAAATATCACTAAAATTGTCTGTGTTTTGAGTATTTTTGTCTGTTTTTAATTGTTTGTCTTGAGTGTTTAGTAAATTTTCTAAGTTAATTTTCAAATCTTGATTTTGATTTTGTAAATTTTGGATATTTTTTGTATTTGTTAATTTGGTTTTTAAATCTTTTGAATTTTCTAAAACAGAACTTATTTTTTTACTAAAGTTATCTTCGCTAGTGGTTAGCTTTTCATTTTTTAATATTTCTTTAAAATCTATCTTTTCTTTGTCTTTAATTTCTTTTTTTAAGTTTGAATTTTGAGTTAGATTGATAAGCTCAATATCGTTTAGTTTATCATTTTTACTAATATTTTTTATATTTTTTGTGTCTTTGATTTCTTTGTTATCTTGAATTTTTTCTACTAATTTTTCTTTAAAATCTATGTTTTGAATATTTTCTTTTGCTTTTATATCTTTTTTTGGAAGTTCTATATTTTTTAAAGCAGAAGAAAGCAAAGAAACACCTTTATTTTCTTTGCTTTTTGCATTTTTGTTTGTATTTGGTTCTTCTTTTAAAAGTTTGGTAATTTTTTGATTGATTAAATCTTGAAAAACATTAGTATTGTTTTGTTTTTGTGGTTCAATTAAGTCTTTATTATTTAAATTTGGTGTTTTAAAAAAGCCTTTTTTGTCTAAATTTGGAAAGGCTTCTTTTAAATCTTTAATTTGCTCAAATTTTATATTTTTTATGTTTAATCCAAGCTCTTTTGCTACATTAAAAAGCTCATTAATATTTTTTATATTTTTTAGCTTGTGCAAGTTTTTTTCAAGAGCTAAAATAGCAGTATTATCTTGGACAAGTTTGTTTAATTTTATATCCTTGCTATCGCTTTGTAAAACCTCTAATAAAGAAAGAATTTGCATAAAACTTGCACCTTCAAAAAGCTTTATAGCATCTTTTTCATCTAGTGAAAGTTTATCATTGGTTTCTTTTAAGTCTTTATCTTTGCTTGTGTTCTCTTTTTGTGGTGCTTTAAAGTCTTTTGATATACTTCCATCTTTTTCATTTATTGCTTGCAATAAGGAATTTAAAAATTCCTCTCTATCGCTTTGTGAATTAGTACTTTCTTTGCTAGGATTTTCATTTTGTGGAGCGATGCTTAGTAAGTTTAAAGCATCGCCTGCTTGGATATTTGACATTAATTAACCTACTAAAAAATTATTTTTTGCTAAATTTGGAAATAAATTTTGCAATTGTGCTGCACAATCAAGTTTTAAATTTTCATGAGAAAGATTAAAGTTTTTAAATATTACTAACAATTCTTCTATATTTTTAGCGCTTAAAACTGCATTTTCATTATGAGCATCATCTAAAATTTCACTTACTTTGCTTGAAAGCTTTGCATAGTTTAATTCTTTTTCTTCGTTTGAATTTACAACTTCTAAATAATTTAAAAGTTCCATAAAATGCTTACTATTTAAAACTGAAGTTCCTTGTTTTTCTAAGTTAGCGTTAAAGATTTGAGTATTTAGGTTTGACATATTTTTCTCCTTAAAAATAATTCTTATCCAAGATAAAAGCAACAAGTGTTCCAATTTGCTAATCTTAATTTTTAAGCATTTTTTTTATATAATATTAGATTTTAAATTTAAGACTTTGGAGAAAAACTTGGACAATATTAGAAATATAGCCGTTATAGCTCATGTTGACCATGGTAAAACAACGATGGTAGATGAGCTTTTAAAGCAATCAGGAACTTTTAGCGAGCGTGAGCAAATAGCAGAGCGCGTAATGGATAGCAACGATATAGAAAAAGAAAGAGGTATTACTATACTTTCTAAAAATACTGCTATTAATTATAAAGGCACCAAAATAAACATCATAGACACTCCAGGCCATGCTGATTTTGGTGGTGAAGTTGAGCGTGTGTTAAAAATGGTTGATGGGGTTTTGCTTTTAGTTGATGCACAAGAAGGGGTTATGCCTCAAACTAAATTTGTGGTAAAAAAGGCTTTATCTTTAGGGCTTAAACCTATTGTTGTTATTAATAAAATCGACAAACCGGCTGCTGATCCTGAAAGAGTAATCAATGAAATTTTTGATCTTTTTGTGGCTTTAGAAGCAAATGATGAGCAACTTGATTTTGCAGTAGTATATGCAGCTGCTAAAAATGGTTATGCAAAACTTGCACTTGAAGATGAAAGCACCAATATGGAGCCATTGTTTAAGACTATACTTGAGCGCGTACCTGCTCCAAGTGGTAGTGATGAAAATCCTTTACAGCTTCAAGTTTTTACTCTAGGTTATGATAATTTTGTTGGTAAAATAGGTATTGCAAGAATTTTTAATGGTAAAGTAAAGAAAAATCAAAATGTAATGCTTGCTAAGGCAGATGGTTCTAAAATCAATGGAAGAATTTCAAAGCTTATTGGTTTTATGGGTCTAGAAAAAATGGACATTGAAGAAGCGGGGACAGGCGATATTGTAGCGATTGCAGGTTTTGAAGCTTTAGATGTGGGAGATAGTGTGGTAGATCCAAACAACCCTATGCCACTTGATCCTTTACATATAGAAGAACCAACTTTAAGCATAGTATTTTCAGTAAATGATGGTCCTTTAGCAGGTACTGAAGGCAAGCACGTAACTTCAAATAAAATCGCAGAACGCTTAGAAGCTGAAATGAAAACTAATATTGCCATGAAATATGAAAGCACAGGCGAGGGTAAATTTAAAGTAAGTGGAAGAGGCGAGCTTCAAATAACTATCTTGGCTGAAAATATGCGTAGAGAAGGTTTTGAGTTTTGTATGGGAAGACCTGAAGTTATCGTTAAGGTAGAAGATGGTGTTAAAACAGAGCCGTTTGAGCATTTAGTGATTGATGTGCCTGATGATTTTACCGGAGTGGTAATTGAAAAACTAGGTAAAAGAAAAGCTGAAATGAAAACTATGACACCAACTGGAGATGGTCAAACAAGACTTGAGTTTGAAATTCCTGCACGCGGGCTTATAGGATTTAGATCACAATTTTTGACAGATACTAAAGGCGAGGGTGTGATGAACCATAGCTTTTTAGAGTTTCGTCCATTTAGCGGAGCGGTTGAAAAAAGAAATAATGGTGCGTTAATTTCTATGGAAAATGGTGTTGCGCTAGGATATTCTTTATTTAACTTACAAGATAGAGGGGTATTGTTCATTGATCCTCAAACAAAAGTATATACGGGTATGATTATAGGCGAGCATTCACGTCCAAATGATTTAGATGTTAATCCTATTAAAGGTAAAAATTTAACGAATGTTAGGGCAAGTGGTAGTGATGATGCGATTAAGCTTGTACCGCCTAGAAAATTAAGCCTTGAAAGAGCATTAGAGTGGATAGAAGAAGATGAGCTTGTAGAGGTTACTCCACAAAATATTAGAGTTAGAAAAAGATATCTTGATCCTACTCAAAGAAAAAGAATGGAAAAGGCTAAGTCTTAATGGATTTTGAAGCCATAAGACAAGCTTTAAATAAAAGACTCAAAGCTTTGCAAATTTTAGCATTTGCTGAAGCTTTGGTTATATTTTTTCTTGCTTTTCAATTTAGCAAAGATGTGATTATAGCTTTGTTTTTTGCTGTTTTAGCAGGAGTTTTGTTTTTTAGAATTTTAGGAAGAAAGCTTATGTGGGGACGCAATGAGCTTGTATTTAAAATGTGTGAAGAATTTTTAAAACAAAACAATGCTAAATTTGATAAACAAGGCTTTTATCAGAAAGATTTTGAAAAAATTGCTTTTGACTTTTCTTTAAAAACTTATCATTCTCAAAATTCTTTTATTTTTGATGATTTTATTCTTTATGATGTGAAATTTAAAGATGAATTTGGGAATTTCTTTTGTGGAATTTTGCTTTATAGTAAGAAATTAAAAAAAGACATTAGTTCAAGTGAAAGTATTTTTGAAAAAGTAAAGAATAAAGAATTTTCTACACAAAGAGTTTTGAAAAAAGATGATTATTTGCTTATAGCAAGTTTGAAAAATCCTTTTTTTGCTGATTTAAAAATTTCAAGTGAGTTAAATTTTAAACTTTTTAGAACTAATTTAGAAAAAATTCAAGCTTTTATACATGATTAAGTTTAGCTTACTTAATCATTTTGTTCTAAATTATTAATTTCTTGTATTTTTAAATTCTCATTTTTTCCCATTAAATTTTGTATGGTTTGGATTTGCTCTTTAGAAGCATAGTTCATATCTTTTAAAACTATCCAAGTGATTTTTTGATTACAAGGCTTGTTGAGTTTATTTTTAAAGATATAAAAAGATTGAAGATCATTTGGTAATAACTCATTAGCGCTTAAGCCTTGAACATAAAGCTTATCGCCTTCTTTTTTAGGAAAAGCACGGATGATTAAAAGGATTTTCCATACCTTCTTGTAAAAACAGCACACGCCTTTTTGACTTACATGACTAAAATGAATTTCTAAAGGATAAGACTTTTTATCAATATAAATTTGATGGGCTATGGAAGTGAAAATGCGATAAATTATAGGCTGTATTATCTAGCACGATATGACTTCCATTGCTTGCAAAATGCATTTTTATGGTATAACCATCATTTATTAAACCAAAAGAATCGTTTAAATAGTTAAATTCTAAAGAATGATTCTTGCTTGTAGCCTTTTTGCTATTTATATTGATAAAATCTTGATTTAAACCACTTTCACAATAAATCCAGTTTTTATCTAAATTTTTCCATTTATCTTTGTCTATGAAATTTCCATGTGAGGTATTTTGGGGTATTTGTTCATAGGCAAAAAGCATGCTAGTGGTAAATAAACCAAAAAGTATTTTTTTAAAACTCATAATATTCCTTTTTTAGTATAATTATAAAAAAATAAATCCTACAAGAAGCTTATGTTTAAAAATAATTATATTAAAATTAAATATTTACCTAAAATTAGTAGGATTATTCTTTACCATCTTTGATGGGTACAAAAAGACATTCATCTAAAACTTCTTTGCTAATCTCGTCATCTTTTTTGGTAAATTTAGTGATAAATTGTTGATTTCCTATGAGTAAAGGAGCTATTAAAATTCCATTGTTTTCAAGTTGATCAAATAATACATTTGGAATATGCTCTATATAAGCTGAGAGTAAAATTCTATCATAAGGTGCATAATTTTTCCAACCATTTTGCCCATCATCAAATTTTACATGAATATTAGCATAGTTTAGTTTTTTAAATTTTTCTATAGCGCTAATTGCAAGTTTTTCAATGCGTTCTATGGTAAAAACTCTTCTAATAAGCTTACTTAAAATTGCAGCTTGATACCCGCTACCACAACCTATTTCTAAAACACTATCAGCATCTTTAAAATCAAGCGCCATAGTCATTTTAGCCACGGTTAAAGGCGAGCTTATCCATTGATTTCCCATTAAAGGAAGCGCATCAAGTCTATAAGCATGCATTTTTAAAGGTGAAAAAATTTCTCTTGGAGTAGAACAAAAAGCTTCAAATAATTCTTCATTGATGAAAGTATTTTTGCGAATTTCTTCTGCCATAGTTTGACATTGTTTTTGTTCAAATATATGAATCAATAAGCACTCCTTGATAAAAAGCGTTATTTTATCTTAAATTTTATTTATCTAGCTTTAAAATCCTTAAGGCGTAAAAACGCCTTAAGATTAATCAAGTGTATAAAGGATGTTTGACCCATCTTGATAAGATAAGATGTGCATTTTGCTATCTTTAAAGAATAGGCTTCTTGCATTAGTTATATTTTCCGGATAAGAAATAGTTTTTACAACTTCTTCTTTATCTAGATCAATTACAGCAATAACATTATGCTTTTTACTTAATGCATAAATTTTACCATCTTTAAATGCCATTGAAGTTACATAAAGATCGCCCAAAGTTTTTCCTTCTTTTAGTTCAGCTTTAGGAGTAAACTCAGCTGAAAGAACTCTATCTGCTAAAGAAATTTTGGAAATTACAAAAGTTTTAGCGTCTTTATTATTTGGAACGGTAGCAAGATACATATATTTTCCATCTGTTGTTGTGCTTAAAACATGATGGAATTTAGCTCTAACTGTATCAATTCTACCACGACCAAGATCTTTACCTTGTCCTTCGAAATTATTTGCTCCTCTCATAAAATCAGCATATTGTAATGCTTCATCTGCATTAGGATTTTGAGCAAATCTTAAGAAGGATTTATTAGAACCCATTAAGATGTATTTGTTATCTAAATAAGGAATAATTCCTACGATAGGATTAATTGTAGCTGAAAAATATGGATCTAATAGAAAATCTGTTTTAGTGCTAAAATTATCATCTAAGAAAAATACTTCCCATTTAGAGCTTGCAACATACTCTCCATTAATATAATCAAGAGTATTAATAGGCTTAGGAAAATCAATTTTTGTTTCATTTGTTATTTTTAGATTTTCATCAATACTTGCAAATGGAGTATTGCTGATATTATTATCAAACTGAATGCCTAGTTTTTCACTAGCAGGTGCAAAAGCAAAATCAGGTTCTTTAACATCGCGTTTTCCTAAGAAAGAAACACTTTTCCAACTTTTACTCCAGCCTGAATCAGACCAAATGATGTATTTAGGATTTAAGCTAAAACGAACCGGATCACCTTGCCCACTATATGGAACAGGACCAGTGCTTACGAAAGCTTGGAATACATTTGAAGCTACAATAAAAGCAACAATAATCATAGCAGCTAGGTTAAATTTAGTTAATTTTCTAAAGCTAGCCCCTTCCATTTCTTTTTCAAAAGAACCAAATTTTGGAGCAAAGGCAAAAATAACACCAAGCAATAAAACTACAGCCCAAAATACCACTTCGGCCCAAAAATAAGTATGTAAACCAAAAATAGGTAAACCAAAACCTTGATCAAGATCACGATGCGCATGACCACTTATATGATTAAATGATTGCCATAAACCAAAAGCAGTCGCGATTAAAAGGAAAGCTAAAAATTTACCTTTCATGCCATAACGCACAATAAATAAAGCTGCCACACCGATATAAATCATTGATTCTCTTTGGCCCCAACAAGAAGTACAAGGACTATCACCTAGCATATAACCAAAGATTAAATTTGCAGTTCCAACAGGCATTAAGATAACCAAAAAACCTGCTAAACACATTAAAAAGTAGAAGAATTTAGTTTTGTTAATATCACACATATTTGCCACCTTATAGATTCATTAGGCCTAAGATTGCGCCTGATTTGCGACCTAAATAGTCAAATACCATAATAGCCCATGAAATTACAAGTATAGAAAAAGCTAGTTTTTCTTTTTCTGGTTTAACTATCATGAGAACTATGGCGATAAAGATTAACAAAAGTTCTAAAAACTCCATAATTACTCCTTATAAATAAAATAAAAACCGCCTATTCTACTATATTAGAATAAATAAAAATAAAATATTAAATTGAAAAATAGATTTGATTTAAAAAATGTAATAAAATGAGTAGTTTTGTGACTTAAAAGTCATCAAAACTTAAGCTTCCTTTGGAGTAATTTGTAACTTTACTTTCAAAAAAATTGCTCTTTTGATCATTAAATTTAGAAAAATCATCCACCCATTTAATAGGATGTTTTGCATTATAAATTTTATCAAGATTGATAGCAATTAGTCTTTGATCAACGAGATAGTGAATATACTCTTCTATAATATCATCTGTAAAGCCCATGATTTGATTTTGAGTGATGTATTTACCCCATTTAATTTCAAGTTCACCTGCTTTTTTAAACATATCATAGATTTTACTTACATTGGTATCATTAAATAAATCAGGTCTTTCTTTGCGTACAGAATTAATCATATTTTGAAATAATAACAAATGTGTAATCTCATCTCTTTGTATAAAGCGTATCATTTGCGCTGAACCTAGCATTTTTCCTGCGCGTGCTAAAGCATAAATAGCGGTAAAACCACTGTAAAAATATACCCCTTCTAAAATTTGATTTGCTACCATTGCAAGTAAGAGTTTATTATCATCTACTTCACCGGCTAATTCTTCATAAATACTTGAAATGAAATCATTTTTTTCTCTTAAAGTTTCATCGTATTTTTCCATTTCATAAATTAGGTCCGTATTTTCACAGATTGCTTCAACCATTACCGCATAAGATTTTGAGTGATTTGCTTCTTCATAAGCTTGTCTTGCTAAAACTGCATTGATTTCAGGTGCTGTGATGTAAGGATTGATATTATCAGCAAGATTATTTGTTTGAAAACTATCCATTGAGATAAGTTGAGACCAAACTAAATCATACATTCTTTTTTCTGCTATAGTTAGATTACAACGATAATCAAGCGCGTCTTTAGTTGTATCCACTTCTTTTGGAAACCAAGTATTTGCTTCCATTAAATCCCAAAGCTTTAAAGCCCAAGTGTATTTTGCTTTAGTAAAATTTAAAATGCCATGAGGATTACCATTAAATACTTTTCTATCATTTAAAGTTTCATTTGATTTTGGATTATAAATTCTTTTTCTATTCATTTTTCTACCTTTGTGACAATAACACTTTGGCTTAAAATATCATGCAAAGCCAAAGTATCTTTTCTTAAAAAACTTACCAAAAACCCAATCAATAAACCAAAACTTACGATAAAAATTATATAGCGTAAGAGTATTCTAAAAAAATTAAGTTTTTGGCCATTTTTAAGATCAATTAAATATAAATCATAAGCTTTAAGTCCAGGACTTTGGGCTTTTTTTGCTAAAAATAAGGCCTGTATAAGCCCAAAAAGCAAAGAACATAAAAAAATTATAAGTTGATTGTTTAAAAAGGCTTCTTTAGAGCCAAGTGTAAAATAAAATAAATATAAAACAGGCACATAAAGCAAAAATAGATCAATCAAAAAAGCTTTAAATCTTAAAAAGCGAGTAGCTATTTTTGCTTTAGTTTTCATTAGTTTCCACGACTACCAGGTTTGATAGCTTTGGTGCCTTTTTCACAAAGTGGACAAGCATTTGCTTCATAAATATCAAATTCAAAATTTCCTAGTGCAAAAAGTGGTAAATTTTCAGGCAATTTCGCGTTTTCTTTTCTTGGATTGTTTAAATTTTTTACCGCGCAAAAACCACGATTTGCTAAAGCTGCAAAGCCTACTACTTCCCCACCTAAGCTTTCGATGATTTTTGCACTCTCAAGTGCAGAACCACCTGTTGTAATAATATCTTCACAAACGATAAATTTTTCACCTTTTTTTACTTCAAAACCACGTCTAAGACTCATTACTCCTTCTACGCGCTCAGTGAAAACAAAGCGTTTATTGCAAGCTCTAGCAAGCTCATAACCTGCTAAAATTCCACCCAAAGCAGGGGAGCAAATGCTATCAAATTCAATGTTAAAACTAGCAATAACTTTTGCAAGCTCCTTGCAAAGCTCACCCGCTAGTTTTGGATTTTCTAAAACTTTAGCACTTTGAAGGTAAAACTCAGAGTGTTTTCCTGAGCTAAGTAAGAAATGCCCTTGTAGGTATGCTCCACAATCTTTATAAATTTGTTCTAAGTTCATTATCAAACCTTTAAAAGTTCTGCTTCTTTATTTTTAACTAATTCATCTACTTTTGCTGTGTAATTATCAGTTTGTTTTTGGATTTCATCATAAGCTTTTTTAGCTTCATCTTCTGAAATTGCTTTATCTTTTTCTAGTTTTTTAACTGCATCATTTGCATCTTTTCTAATGTTTCTAATGGCTACTTTAGCCTTTTCTCCCATAGCTTTAGCATTTTTAGCATTTTCTTCTCTTTGTTCTCTTGTCATAGGTGGAAAGAATAATTTTACACTTTCACCATCATTGTTTGGATTTACTCCTATATTTGCTGCAGCTATAGCACTTTCTATGGCTTTTAGCATTGATTTTTCCCAAGGAGTAATGCTAATAGTTGAAGCATCGGTTGCTAAAACTGTTGCTACTTGATTAAGCGGGGTTGCACTACCATAATAATCTACATGAATATGATCAAGTATATTGATATTTACTTTACCAGTTCTTATAGTGGTAAAATCTTTTTTTAAAGCCTCTAAGCTTTTGTCTGATTGTTGTTTTTGCTTGGTATAAATTTCATTTAGCATGATTTTTCCTTTTATTTGCTAGTATTGCTTTCGCTAATTGGGGCACTTGGTGCGACTGGAATGCTAGTTGTATTTGTTTCAGGTGCTTTTGGCAAAATTTGCTCTGCTTTTTCAGCAAGTGAGTTAGAGTTAGCATTATTATACATATAACTTAGAGCGATTGTATTAGCAATAAGCAAAACACCCATTACAAAAGTAAATTTAGCTAAAAACCCCGCAGGACCCTTTGCTCCAAATAAACTTTCATTGCTTCCGCTATATGCTCCAAGTCCTATACTTGAGCTTTTTTGTAATAAAACCGCAATACAAATAATCACAACAATTGCAAATTGCAAAATAATTAAAAGAGTAGTCATGAATTTTCCTTATTGAAAATAAAATGAGTATTGTAACTTAAAAAGTTTGATAAAAACTTGAAAGAGGTAAATAAAATTTGCGAGAAAAAATCTCGCAAATTTTTATCTGCTATTAAAGCTTCTTAAAATATTAAGAAGAGAGATGAAAAGGTTGATAAAATCAAGATAAAGCGCAACTGCACCTTCGATCGGTGTTTCATAATTGCCTCTAATGATGTTTTGAGTATCATAAAGAATGTAAAAAGAAAATAAAATCGCACCAATACCAGAAATTGCTAAACTCACAAGTGAGCTTTGGAAAAATAGATTAATTAAAGAAGCTACTACAATAACGATTAAAGCTATAAAAAGCATTTTTCCCATCATAGTAAAATCTCTTTTTGTATTCATAGCAAATACACTTAAAGCACCAAAAGCTACTGTTGTTAAAGCAAAAGCTTGAGCGATGATGCTAGCCCCTGCAGGAAGTGCTAAAACTGAATATAAAAGTGGCGTTAAAGTAAGCCCTGAAACAAAAGTAAAGGCAAAAAGTAAAATTAAATTAAGTGGAGCTTCTCTTTTTTTCCATTGCAATGCAAACAATAAACCAATTTCAACAATAAATAAAATCCAAAAAGTTGCTTGAGATTGTGCAAATAAATGTGCTAAGGCAAAAATTCCTATATAAGCACCTGCTGTTGCAGCTAACAATGAAGCAGCAAAAAGCTGATAAGTTTGTTTTATAAAAATGCTCAAATCACTTCTAGCATAACCTTCAAATTCTTGAGTTTTAGAGTTAGAATAATCTCTATCATAAAGACTCATTAAAATCCTCCAATAATTTTTAAAACTAAAATTTACAAAAAAAAGATAAATGAAAGATTAAAACCACATAAAAATGCAACAAAAAATAAATTTATAGATTTATTTTAAGTAAAAATAATTTAGTATAATGTTTTATTAAAACCAAAAAAGGACTTTTCTTGAAAGACTTGATCGAAGGTGCTTTAAAATTTATGCAAGAAGACTTTAAAGAGCATGCAGAGCTTTTTGAAAGTTTAAAAAACAAGCAAAATCCTCATACGCTTTTTATAGGTTGTGCTGATTCAAGAGTGATACCAAACTTAATCACTAATACAGGACCAGGGGAGCTTTTTGTCGTAAGAAATATAGGCAATATAGTCCCACCTTATAGAGTAGGAGATGATTTTTTAGCAACAACTTCAGCTATTGAGTATGCTTTTAATTCTTTACATATAAAAAATATTATAGTTTGCGGTCATAGTAATTGTGGTGGCTGTGCGGCTTTATATGCAAATGAAAGTGATTTAAAAAATATGCCTAATGTTAAAAAATGGCTTACTTTGCTTGAGCCTATAAAAAATAAAGTTTTAAAAGTTGCAGGTAGTGATTTGGCTATGCGTGCTTGGATGACTGAAAAAATGAATTTGGTAAATTCTTTGCAAAATTTATTAACTTATCCAGGTATTGAAGAGGCTTTAAATAAAAAAGATATTGAACTCCATGCTTGGTATTACATCATAGAAACGGGTGAAATTTATGAGTATGATTTTAATTTTGAAAATTTTGTTTTAATTCACGAGAGGGTAAAAAAAGTATGAAAAAGATTATTAGCATTGTTTTATTTTTTTTGTTTATTAATACCTTGCAAGCGCAAGAAAAAAATATTTTAGAAGATAAAAATAGTATTTTTGCTTTGGTGCAAAATTATATAGAACTTAATTTGCTTTTGGAAAGCTTTAAAAATAGTGATACAAATAGCAGCGAATTTCAAGATAATATTAAAGAAATAGAAAAACAAAAAACCGCACTTTTAACCACTTTGCCTTTAAAAATGGTATCTCAAAAAATTGATGATAAAGAAGCAAAAGATTTTTTAAAAACTAAAAATGCTTTACAAAAAAGTGTTGAAAATGCTCAAGCTAAAAAAAGATATTATGATTATGTGGATAATAAAATCAAACTTTTAAATTTAACCTCCGCGGAGCATTTTTATTTATGTATCTTTGAATTAGAAAAAGTTTTTATCGAAGGAGCGCAAAGTCAGACCATAAAAAACATTATCGATAAAAGTATTGATGTGCTTAAAGAAGACATGGTGTTTAATTTTACTTTAGATAAAGAAAAAATTAATGATATTACTCAGCTTAGAACCTTAGAAATCAATGAAAATAATTTAAGAAATGCTATTAAATCTTATAATGAAATTTTAGTTTATCTAAGAAACAATGCTAGCTTGCTTGAAACTAACTTTTTATTTACAGGTTTAGGTTTGCAAAATGCGATTAATTATATCAATGAGCAAACTTCTATAAGTAGTGTAAATGTTGGAAAAATCGTTATTTCTATTGCTGTAATTGTCTTTTTTTATTCTTTGAAATTTTATCTTGCAAAAATTTTGTATTTTATATTGATACATTTATTTGGAAAAAATTCAGAAAATGTGGAGATAAAAACTCATTTTCTAGAAAAACTCCAAGGGCCAGTGGGTTGGTTTTTGTTTGCTTATGCTATAGGAATTTGTTTTACTATTTTTTACTATCCTGCACCTGTTGATATAAGAATTAGTAATATTTTATCAATTGTTTATGTTATTTTAACTGCTTGGCTTGTTATAAATATTTTTGATAGTTATGGTATGGTGATTGTGGCAAAGCTAGCTGAAAAAAGTGGCAAGCGCGAAGTGGTTAATTTAATCATTAAAATTTTATATTTTATCATTATAGTGATAGCTGTTTTATTTGTTTTAGCGCATTTAGGGTTTAATATTTCAGCATTGATTGCATCTTTAGGTATTGGTGGTTTGGCTGTAGCATTAGCAGCTAAGGATATTATCGCAAATTTCTTTGCTTCTGTGCTTTTGCTTTTTGATAATAGTTTCAATCAAGGCGATTGGGTGGAAATTTCAGGTATAGAAGGAACCATAGTAGAGATTGGACTTAGAAAAACCACCATTAGAACTTTTGATAATTCTTTAGTGTTTTTACCAAACTCAACCATCATGGGAACAAATATAAAAAATTGGAGCAAAAGAAAAATAGGACGTCATGTAAAATTATTTATCGGTGTAACTTATGATGCAAGACCTGAGCAACTTGAACAATGCGTAGAAGATATAAGATATTTATTAGCAACTAGTCCTTTGATAGCTCAAGTTGATGATAGTGCGCTAAATCATGGTGGAACCCGCGCTAGATATAGACAAAATTTAGTTTCAGTAAATGACTTGGAAGGTTATAAAAACAATACTTATGTGGCTGTAAGTGGTTTTGGTGTAAGCTCTATTGATATAGAAGTATATTTTTATACTAAAGCAGTAGATGCTGCAGGTTTTAGAGAGGCAAGACAGAGTATTTTGCTTGAGTTGATGAAAATTGTTGAAAGAAATAAGCTTAGCTTTGCTTTTCCTTCACAAAGCCTTTATATAGAAAAAATCAACAAAGAAGATAAAGAAGAGTTATTATCTTAATAAGCTCTTCTTTGATCATCACATTCTACTATAATTTTTTCAGCAATAATAATACTTCCATTTTTACTGCCTTTAATTTTAACAAAACTTCCTTTTTTTAAATCTTGTACATTAGCTTGTTTTTTATTGCTTCCAAAAATTCCACAGCTATAAATATCAATGCGTGTTTGGGGTAAGACTGTGATGATTAAATTATTGTCAAAACTTGTTTGAATACTCAATGTATTTACAGTGGTGTTTTTTAAGATACCTTGAACTTTATAGGCAAATGCAAAAGTGCTAATGCAAATTAATATAAGAAAAAAACGCATTAAAATAACTCCTTTTTAGGAGTTATTTTACTTAATAAGCTCTTTTTTTGCATTCGATTTTGATTTCTTTAGCGGTGATATTTTGAACTTGATTTGGTGTTTGTGGATTTGGTGTTGTTTGAGCATAACCATGGAAAACTTCAGCTTCTATAAAAGTTCCTACTTTTAAATCTCTAAAAGTGCCGTATTTATCCATACCAAAAATACCACAATCATCCATATCAATTTCTGTATTTGGTAGAATTTTTACATTCATTTTTTGACCATAAGTAGTGTCAATTAAAATAGTCTTTGCACCATCATTTACATCTACAATTACCCCATAAATTCCATCTGCATAAGCAAGACTTGAAAGGCTTAAAGCCGTTAATAATGTAGCGATTTTCTTTTTCATTTTTTTCTCCTTTATTTTTTATGCAAGAATTATATAATTTTTTGAGTGAAGCAAGAGTGAATTTAGATATAATTTGAAAAATTTACTAAATGGAGTATATATGAGAGGATTTTTACATTGTTTTTTTGCTTTTTTACTTGCAAGTTTATTGTTTGCTTGCTCTAAAAATGAGGATAAAAGTTCTGCTATAAGAGCTTATGGTTTTAATGAAAATACACAAAGTGTTTTTGTAGAGTTTAACACTAATATTATTAATCAAGAAATAGGTGTTATAAAAGAAAGAGAGATTGTTGTTAATAATCAAAAGACAAAGGTAAAATACGAACTTGAAACACCTACAAGATTAAATATTTTTACAGCTTTAAAAGCAAATCAAAAATATGATATTTTTATAGACTTAAATGATATTTTATCAAATGAAAAAGTGCAGTTAAAAGTTCAAACTCCTTTTGAAAAACTAGATATTAAAGGATATTTTCAAAATATTTCAAATGATGAGAGTGTATTAGTTTTAAATGTTCAAAGTTTTTATACTCTTAATAAAGATGAATTATTAAAAGCTATTAAGATTACTGCACAAGAAAAAGAAATTCAAATAGATAAAATCATCATTCAAGGTGATATGGCAAGTGTGTATTCTAAAGCATTGAGTATCAAAAATACTAATACTAATGTGAAAGTAGTTTTTGATAAAAATATTTTGGGCTTAGAAAACAATATAGATTTAGAATATATTTTGCTTGCAAAGAGCGAATTTGTTTTCCAAAATGCAAATATAGTTAATAAAAACATAGAATTATTTTTTTCTCAAAATATTTCACAAGATCAAAATTTAAAAGAATTGATTTTTATTACCCCAGAAGTTGATTTTAAAGCATTAGCTTTTGGAAATAAAATTAAACTTACAGGTGATTTTTCTCCAAATAAAACTTATGAAATTCAACTTGCTCAAGGGATTAAAAGTGCTGATGGAATTAGTACAAAAGAAAATTACAAAACTCAAGTAAGTTTAAAAGACTATGAGCCTGCTATAAGTTTTACAAATCAAGGGGTGTTTTTATCTAGCAAGGCGAGTAAAAAAATAGCTTTTAAGAGTATGAATGTTAAAAAAGTTCATTTGGAGGTTTATCAAGTATTTTCAAATAATTTAAGTGAATATTTAAGATATAAAAATCTTCAAGGTGCTAAAAATTTAAGCGATTATGATAGTGATATTTTTTCAGAGAGTGATTATACTAGTGAAATAGTGTTAAAAAAAGATTTTGATATAAAAAATACTAAAAATCAATGGCAAGAAAACGAGATAGTGTTAGATGGTTTAAAAGATTTAAGTGGTGTATTTATAGTCAAGCTTTATTTTAAAGAAGAAGATGTTGATTATGCTTTTGATGAGGGAATGGAGAGTTGGAAAAAATATAGATTTTTTAACCAAAAAGCAAAAGTAAGCAAAAACTTAATTTTTTCAGATATCGCTTTGATTGCTCAAAATTTAAATAAAAAGCTTTTTGTAGATGTGAGAGATTTTACCACACAAAAGGCTTTAGGTGGGGTTAAGGTTGATATAATTAGCAAAAGTAATCAGGTTTTAGCTTCTAAGACAAGCGATGATAACGGTTTGGTTGTTTTTGATGATATTGATGAGTCAAAAGCTTTATTTATCATTGCTTCAAAAGATAAACAAGCTTCTATTTTGCGTTTAAGTTCACCTTTGTTATATGATGGTTTTGATATTGATGGTTTTGATTTAACTTCTCAAAATAAAGTATTTATTTACACAGAAAGAGGGGTTTATAGACTAGGTGATGATATCCATTTAACTATGGTTGCAAGAAATGATAAAGGAGTTGTTAGTCACCCTATATTTTTAAGTTTTTTTGATCCACGCAATAAAAAGCTTTTGGATAAAATTAAACTTGAACCTTTGAGTAATGGAACTTTTTATAAAAAGATTTCACTTGATCAACAAGCTTTAAGTGGAGTGTATTTAGCTAGGGTTGAATTTGCAAATACGATTTTTGATAAAGAAATTTTAGTGCAAAATATAGTACCAAATCGTATAAAAGTATCTATGCAAGCTCCAAAAAGTATAAAAGAAAATGAAAAATTAGATTTTAATATTAGCTCAAAATACCTTTTTGGAACACCAGCGAGTAATTTACAATATCAAGCTGATTTATTTGTGAGTAAAAAAGAATATAAAAATTCAAAATACCCAGAATATATTTTTTCAAATCCTAGTGTTTTAGTGCAAAAATATCAAGATAATTTAAAAGGTATGTTAGATGAAAATGGCTTTACAAAGCAAGAATTTGCTTTAAATGACTTTTTTAAAAATACTCCATATAATTTAGAAGCTAGCATAAGGGCTAGGGTTTTTGAAAAAGGCTCAAGATCGGTTGAAGCACTTGTAAATTCACAAGTAATATTGCATGAGTATTTTGTAGGTCTTAAGCGTTTAAAAAATCACTATTTAAGCTCTGGTTCTATTATCAATTTTGAAGCTATTGTGAGTGATTTAGATGAGAATTTGATAGCAAATAGGGAAATTAAATATACTATTTATGCAAATGATTATTCTTGGTGGTGGGATTATGACAATTATGATGATTTTTTAAAATCACTCAAAAAAGATAAAAACACACAAATCATTACTCAAGGAACTATTTTAAGTAAGGATAAACCGGTTAAAATAGAGTTTGATCCAAAAGAATATCATGGTGAAATGTTTATAGAGCTTGAAGATACACAAAGTAAAACAAGCGCAGGAGAGTTTTTTTATATTAGTAGTTTTGGTGCGCCAAGTAATGCTGATATAGTGAGTTCTTTAAAGATTAAAAGTGATAAAAAAGAATACAAACCAAATGAAACAGCTTATATAGAATTTGAAAGTGCTAAGGGTGCAAAAGCTATTGTTACTTTAAATGATAATGCAAAGGTTTTAAAACGCTTTGTGATAGATACACATGGAGATATTACAAAGGTTGAAATTCCTATTCTTAAAGAATATATGCCAAATGTTTATGTAAGTGTGATTTTGCTTCAAGATTATGATCAATACACTAACGATAGAGCCTTAAGACTTTTTGGCGTAGTACCTTTAAATGTAGCAGATGAACAAAGTAAAATTGAGCTTGATTTAAAAGTACCAGATAAAATCATGCCAAAACAAGATTTTGAAGTAGAAATTCAAAGTAAAAACAAGCAAAGTTATACTTACACTATAGCTATTGTAGATGAGGGTTTGCTTGATGTGAATGCTTTTAAAACACCAGATATTTGGGGGTATTTTTATCAAAAAACACGCTTTAACATGAGCATATATGATACCTATGATAAAATCATTGCTAAAAATATTTCTAATGCTTCTAAGGTATTAACTACGGGTGGTGATGTTTTCTTAGAAAGTAGAGCAAATAAAAGCAAAAACGATGAAAAAGCAAGACGCTTTAAACCGGTTGTATTGTTTCAAGAGCCAGTGCAAAGTGATGAAAATGGTTATGCAAAATTAAAATTTAATATGCCATCATATTTAGGTTCGGTTAGGGTTATGGTAGTGGCAAACAACTTAGCAGGTTTTGGCAGTGCTTCTAAAGATATCCAAGTTAGCGCACCTGCTGTAATGCTTGAAACTTTGCCAAGAGCTTTAAGACTTGATGATGAGTTTAAGCTTTTGGTGCAAGTATTTAAAGTTGATGATGATGTAAAAAATGCAAAACTTAAACTAAAAACAAAAAATTCACTCATAAATTTTGAAAAAGATGAAATTTTAATTGACTTTGGTAATGAAAAAACAAAAGATATTTATATTAACGCAAAAGTAAATTCAAACAAGCTTGGAGTAGAAGAAATAGAGTTAAGTTTAAATGCAAAAGATTATACCTATACTCAAAATACTCAAATTGATATAAAAGCACTAAATACCATTACTTATGAGGGTAAATCTTTTAAAATTCCTGCAAATACTTCTATGGAGTTTAAAATCACACAAGATTATATTAATCCAGTGGCGTTTTTAAGTGTGAGTTCTAAGCCTATTTTAAATATAAATCATAGATTAAAATACTTGCAAAATTATCCTTATGGATGTATAGAGCAAAGTACTTCAGCAGTTTTACCACAACTCTTTTTACAAAAACTTGATCAAGGAGCAAATGAACAAAAAAATATTAACAACATCAATGCATTGTTAAGTAAATATGCAAATTTCCAAACTGCTAATGGTGGTTTTGCTTATTGGCAAGGACTTAAAGATTCTGATGCTTGGGGAAGTAATTATGCGGGTATGTTTATGATTTTAGCCAAAGAAAGAGGTTATTATGTGAGTGAGGGAATGTTTAAAGCATGGCTTGATTATCAAAAACGCTATGTTTTAAAAGCTCAAACAAATAAAGAAATTAGAATAAATTCTTTATATCTTTTAGCTTTAGCCAAAGAGCCAAATTTAAGCATAATGAATGCTATTTATGAAGATAATGCTTATTTGCGAAGCTTAAACAATGTAAGTCTTTGGCAACTTAGCGCAGCTTATAAATTAGCAGGTTTTGATGAGGTAGCTTTAAATATAGCTAAAAATTTAAGCATAAAGCCTGATGAAAAAGCTAATTATACTCATACTTATGGATCTTTTCTAAGAGATGAAGCTATTGTTGCAAATGCGTATAAAATAATCTATGGTAAAGATAATAATGAATTATTAGATGATATTAAAAAAACTTTAGAAAGCCAAGCTTGGCTTAGCACTCAAAGTACAGGCTATGCTTTATATGCTTTGGCAAATAGCTTTAGCGATGAAAGCTCTAAAACTATCAATGCAAGAGTAAAAATTAATGGTGAGAGTAAAAAACTCAACACAAGTTTTTCTAAATTTGAGTTTAATCAAGGCAGTGCTTTGATAGAAGCTAAAGAAGATACTTATGTGCATTTTGGAGTAGAGGGTATTAAAAAAGGTATTATCGAGCCTTTTGCACAGCGTATGTATATAGAAAGAAGTTTTTATGATGAAAATGGAAATGAAATAGATGAAAGTACTATAAAAAGTTCTCAAATTTTTTATATGAAATTAAAAATATCAAATAAAAATTATCCAGGCACTTCTAATATAGCTTTAACTCAAATTTTACCAAGTGGATGGGAGATAGTGCATGATCTTTTAGATGATGAAGCTCCTGATTTTGTGAAAAATTCTTATTATGATTTTGTGGATATAAGAGATGATAAGATTATGTATTTCTTTCCTTTATATTCTGATGAGTCAAGAGAATTTTTTGTGAAATTAAGTGCTGTTACTCCAGGTGTTTATACTTTGAGTGGAGCTTATGCTGAAGCAATGTATGATAATGCTTATAAAGCTTTAAGTGAGAGTAAAAGAGTCAAAGTAGTGCAGTGAAAATCAAAATAAGCCTCGCAATATGCTTTTTAAGCCTATGTTTTTACATAGGCTTAGTTTATTTTAGTTTTGATAGCAAGGATTTATTTAAAGGCACTTACAGCAAGGTTTTGCTTGATAAAAACAAAGAAATTCTTAGTGTATTTTTAGATGCTAATGAACAATGGCATTTAGAGAGTGATTTTATACCACAAAAATTAAAAAGTGCAGTTATTTTGTATGAAGATAAAAATTTTTATTCTCATTATGGAGTAGATTTTTTAGCACTTATAAGAGCTTTTAAAAATAATCTTTTTTCAAGTAAAAGAAGTGGTGCAAGCACGATTTCTATGCAAACAATCAAACTTCTAGAGCAAAATAAACGCACATATTTTAATAAATTTAACGAAATCATCAAAGCTTTTGCTTTAGAAAGCGCTTATGAAAAAGATGAAATTCTAAAGCTTTATTTAAACAATGCCCCTTATGGGGGAAATTTAGTAGGTGTTGCAAGTGCGGGGTTGTTTTATTTTGAAAAAGATTTAAAAGATCTTACTTGGAGTGAAGCAGCCTTGCTTGCTGTGCTTCCTAATAATCCAGGTTTGATTAATCTTGAAAAAAACAAAGATAAACTTTTAAAAAAACGCAATGCTTTGCTTGATAGGCTTTTTGAAAAGGGATATTTTTCTAAAGATATCTTAACTCTTGCAAAGGCTGAAAAACTTCCTAGTTTTAAAGCAAGAAAAAACTTAGCTCCGCATTTAGCGCGTAGGCTTTTAGCGGATAAAGAAAAAATCATTTCTAGTATAGATAAAAAAATTCAAATCAAATTTGAAGAAAAAGCTAAGGAATATTCTTATAAATTAGAGCAAAAGGGTATAAAAAATTTAGCTATATTATTAGCAGATACCAAAACAAATAAAGTTTTAGCTTATGTAGGCTCTAATGATTTTTATGATTTTGCAAGTTTTGGTCAAGTTGATGGGGTGATAGCAAAGCGTAGTGTGGGTTCAACCTTAAAACCTTTACTTTTTGCTTTTGCTATAGATGAGGGACTTATAGTGCCTGAATCTTTAATGCTTGATGTGCCTACATATTTTTCTAATTTTGCTCCACAAAATGCAAATAAAAAATACCATGGTTTTGTTAGCGCAAAAGAATCTTTGCAAAAATCGCTCAATATCCCCTTTGTGAGTTTACTCTCAGAATATGGCTATGAGAAGTTTTTTTATAAACTCAAAGATATTTTAGATTTTGAAGATGAAAATTTTAAAAAATATGGACTTTCTTTGATTTTGGGCACAAAAGAATTTAGTTTAGAAGATATGGTAAAAATTTATCTAGGGCTTGGAAATTATGGAAATTTTAAAGAGCTTTTATATGAAGAAAATGCATTTGCTAAAGAAAATAAAAAGCTTATTAGTGATGGAGCAAGCTTTTTAACCTTGCAAACCTTAAAGGATTTAGATAGAGCAGGTTTAAGACAATATGATTTTAATACTATCATTTCTTGGAAAACAGGTACAAGTTATGGCAGAAAAGACGCTTGGGCTATAGGAACTTCTCCAAAATACACTTTAGGAGTATGGGTTGGAAATTTTAATGGCGAAGCAAATGCAAATTTATATGGGGTAAATATAGCAGGGGAATTGTTTTTTGAGCTTTTATCTTTACTTGATGGGATTAATTTAGAATTTGAAAAGCCTAATGATTTAGTTTCTATTAAGATAGAAAATCAAACAGGGTATAGATATGATTATAAATTTGATTTTAAAGAAGTGCTTTACCCACAAGGTGCAAATGTATTAAGGACTTCACCATTTTTAAAAGAAGTTTTTATGTATAAAAACAAAGAAGTTGATTCTTTAGATGAAAATTTCATCCATGCAAAGAAAAAGACTGTTTTAAATTTACCTTCTCATGCACAAGCGTTTTTTGCAAAAGAAAGGCAAAATTTGCAAAATTATAATCAAAATTTAAAAATTATTTATCCATTAAATAATCTTAATATCATTTTACCAAAAGATTTAAAAGGTTCACAAAAATTATTAATAAAGCTTACAAATCCTAGAAAAGAAAAGCTTTTTTGGTATTTAAATCAAGAGCTAATTTTCGAAGGTAAGGAAGAATCTTTGGCCTTAAATTTAAAAAAAGGTAAATATACTCTTAATATTATTAGCAAAAATGGACAAAGCGATTTTATAACTTTTAATATATTTTAAATATAAATGACAAAAAATACTAACTAAAAATCAATTACCATTATCCTTATTTTATAATATTTTAGGTGTTAAAAAATAAAAGTGATTACAATTCTTATAAAATAAATAAAAATAAAATAATTTTTTATATTTTTTTTAATAAAAATTATTTATAATAACAAGAATATTTTACCACTTAATATCTAAGGAGAGAAAATGCGAAATTGGAGTCTTGGTGCAAAAATTGTCTTCGTGGTAATTATTGCTGTTATTTTAATTTTGAGTGCTTTGTCTTTGCTTATTATTAACAGATCTACTGCTATTTTAAATACGCAGATAGAAAATACACTTACAGCTTCTGTACATCGCTATGGAAATCAAGCTGAAGCAAGTATCAAGTCTTTATTTGTAAGTGCTATTGGTATTCAAAGAACATTAGACAATCTTATTTCAGAAGGTGCTATTAATCCAAAAAGAATAGAAAATATTCTTGGAGAAGCTATTGATGTAAACCGTGATATAGCTTATGGATATTATTATTTGCAAGATGGAACAATGTATAAAATTTAGGTATTGAAGAAAAATATTTTACCAATAATAATGAATTTATGGTTTTAATGAGAGATTCTGATATAAATAATGCTGGTGGAATGCAAACTTTAGCAGCAAGTGAAGAGATTGCAAAAACTAGAACCATTAAAAACTTAATGAATGGAAATAAGCTTTATTTTGGTGAACCAAGATGGTATAACATTCATGGTAATAAATTTTTAGGTCTTAATGTAGCTGCGCCTATTACAGACAAAAAAGGCAAGGCAATAGGTGTTGTTGGTATGCTTTTTGATCTTAAACCTATTGCGGATTTTTTAAATGATTCTTCAAGATCAATTTATCAAGGCGCAAGAAGAATTTTAATAGCAAGTAATGGTGTTATAGCTACGCACCCAAATGCTGAATTTGTTACAAAAAAATATCTGATGTGAATAAAAACGCAGCTTTTATAGTGGATTTACAAAAAACAGCTTATGCTGGTACGATTAATTATGTAGCAGATGATGGCAGTGAATATCATGGAGTTATAAGAGTATTTGAAATATGGCCGCCAAATACAGGAATACATTAGGCAATGTTAGCTATAGTTCCAAATGAAACAGTATATGCATCTATTATAGAGCTTAGAAATATTATTTTAATTAGCTCGGTTATTGCAATAATTTTCATTGTGATTGTTATTAGCACTTCTGTAAAAAGAATTGTTTCAATAAGAGTGCAAAGATTGCAAAATCATTTGATGAAATTCTTTAAATACTTAAATCATGAAACTTCTACTGTTGAAGTTTTAACACCTAGGTATAACGATGAACTTGGAAAAATGGCATTAATGATTAATGATAATGTTCAATATATTCACACATGTTTAGAAAAAGACGAAATAACAGTGCAAAATATATTAGAAGTTTCTTGTGATATAGAAAAAGGATATTTTACTCAAAGAATTGATGCAAATCCTGTTAATCCAAAACTTGTGGAATTAAAAGAAGTATTAAATAAAATGTTTGAAGATATGCAAATGAAAATAGGCAAAGATTTAAATGAAATAGAAAGAGTTTTTGCTAGTTTTCAAAATCTTGATTTCTCAGATAAACTTGATAATGCTGAAGGTGAGATAGAAAAATCACTTAATGCAGTAGGTGCAGAGATTAGAAAAATGCCTCAAGCTTCACTAAGTCAAGGTGAAATGCTTCAAACTAAGGCTGATTCTTTACAAGAAAGTGCCGCTGCGGTTGAAGAAATGAGTGCTTCTACGAATGCAGTAGCAGCAAGAACTGAAGAGGTTATTAAACAAAGTAGTGATATCAAAGATGTAACTGATGTTATTAGAGATATTGCTGATCAAATTAACTTGCTTGCATTAAATGCAGCTATTGAAGCTGCACGTGCAGGAGAACATGGTAGAGGCTTTGCTGTTGTTGCTGATGAAGTTAGAAATCTAGCAGAAAGAACTCAAAAGTCTTTAGGTGAGATTGAAGCTAATACTAATATCTTAGTTCAATCTATTAATGAAATGGGTGAGAGTATTAAAGAACAAGCTTTAGGAATTTCACAAATTAATCAATCTGTTTCAGTAATAGATGGTTTAACTAAAGAAAACTCACAAATTGCGCACGCAACTAATTCTGTAGCAAATGAAGTTGATTCCATGTCGGCTGATATTGTAGCAGAAGTTAGAAGAAAGAAATTCTAAAAAACTACCCTTTAAAGGGTAGTTTAATTTATAAAATACTCTTGAATTTTATTTTTATCTTCAAAAGCCATACTTTGGAAAATTTTATCTTTAAAGCCTATTTTGTATTTTGTATTATTTTGAGTTTTAGCATAAGTTAGTGCTATGCTTAGAGCAAGTTCAAGATCTTGTGGATTGATGTTTTCATCCACCAAAGAATAAGCACCTATTAAATCAAAAAGTTTTAATTCTTCGTATTTTTGAGTTTTTAATTCTTTTAAAAATTGATTTTCTAGCTCATTTCTACCTACTATCATTTTAGAGCCATTTGGAAGTCTTAAGTGGCGTCCGTATTTTAAAAGTTGAGCGTCATTAACTTGCATATTTTTATCAAATTTAATGAAATCTTTGATTTTATTTGAAAAACTCTCAAGTGTGAGCAAACATCCACCACCTGGACTTTCAAAATCTTCAAAACCAAATTTGGCAGCTAGTTCAAGTTGTCTTTTTCTGCTTCTTCCACTTATGTTTTCTAACTTTTCTCTATCAACCCAACCCTCACGCTCAGGTTTGGTTAAAGGTAAATTTTTAGCACACATTGGACGCAAGATTAAATCTTCTTCATCAAGCGCTAGTTTTTTAACCTTGGCCATAGCATCATTTCTTTGGCTCATTGGGCGTTGACCAACTACTTCTCCTGTGATGATAAAACTTGCATTTTCATCTTTTAACATTGAAAGAGCAGTTTTAAACATAAAAGCATGACAATCTATACAAGGATTAAAATGCTTTCCATATCCATATTGAGGGTTAAATAAAACTTCTTGCAAATATGCATTTCTTACATCTATCATTTCAAAACTAGCCCCTGCCATAGCAGCGCGTTTTGCCATGAGTTCGCTTTTATCGCTTGTGCCACCAAAGCCTATGTTTATATTTAAAGCTTTTACTTCTATACCTTGAGAGCTTATGAGTTTTATAGCAAGCATAGAATCAAGCCCGCCGCTAAAAAGTGCTAATGCTTTCATTTTTTCCTTTCGAAATTTTTGGCATATTGTAATGAATATTTTTTAATTTTTGCGCAAGTTTTTATTTAAAAAACTTCTTCTTCAAAGTTATAATGAATTGCTCTTTTATCTTTGATGTTTTTTTGTAGTCTATTTAAAAATAATTCCAAACTTTCCTCATCATCTAAAAAATGCACGCTTTTTAAAACTTCTATCAAATGGTTTAAAAAAACTTCATCATTTTGATAGCTTTTTTTGATTTTTTCTAAATTTTGATTGAGTAAATTATAAATTTGTTTTTTAAAGGCTTGTTTTAAATTTAAACTTTTTAATTTATTAAAATATGCAAGGTTGATCTTACAAATAGCATATAAAAATTCTTCTAAATTGCTTAAATTTTTGATATTTTCAAATTCATAAAGCTCTCTTATACTAGGATCTTCAAAATTTTTTTGCTCTAAAATAGCTTTAGTAATGTCTTGGTGTAAAAAATATTCTTTTGTACTTAAAAGCTTAAAAAGCCCTATGGTTTCATTATTTTCATATAAAAATTTCAAAAGCTCTAACTCGCTTATATTGTTGATTTTACTTTGTTTTATAGGATTAATGAAGCTTATTTTTCTTGTATTTTTAGAAAGTTTAATATCATTAATATTTACACCCAAAAGATTTGCTACCAAGGTAGTGTAGGAATTTGCTATTAAAGGTTCAAGGTTAAAAGTGTATTTTTGTACCTCTTCTAAAGCCTTTTGTTTGCTAAGTGCTGAGTTTAAATCACAACTTGCAATCAAACTTCTTATATAAAATTCTCCAAGTTCTATACCTTTTTCTAAAATATTAAAAAGTAATTTTTCTTGGTGGCTTGCTACAAGTTCAGCCGGATCTTTTCCTCCTTCTATCAAGACTACTTTTCCATCAATTTTTGCTAAACTTAGTAAATGTGCCGAACGCACAGCTGCATTAAGTCCTGCATTATCATTGTCAAAACACAAAATTACTCTTGCTTCAAATCGTTTGATTAAAGGTATATGATGTTCTCCTAAAGCAGTTCCCAAAACCGCTACAGCATTTTTAAATCCTGCTTTATGAAAGGCTATAGCATCCATATAGCCCTCACAAATTATCATTTCTTTTTGTTTATAAATGGCATCTTTTGCTAAATTGAGTGCATAAAAAATGCGTGATTTATCAAAAAGTTTGCTTTGGGGAGAATTAACATATTTTGCCATATTGTTTTCATCTAAAGTTCTACCACCAAAGCCTATGAGTAAATTTTTATGATCATAAATGCTAAAAGTAATGCGGTTGATAAAACTTGCATAAGCGCCATTTTCATTTTGTTTTATCGCACCTGCCTCTAAAGCCTCTTCTTGAGTGATTTGCTCATTTTGCAAAAGTCTTAGTGTTTCATTAGAGCTTGGTGCAAAGCCTAGCTCAAAGGTTCTAATATCCTCATCATTTAAGCCTCTTTTATAAAGATAAGCTAAAGCTTCTTTGTTTTTAGCTAGGTTTTGTTTATAAAAAGCATTAAGAGTAGGCAAGATATGAATGATGGATTTTTTATTATCTTGTTTTTGTGAGGTGTAAGTAAGTGAAAAATTACTCCATGAAGCAACTTTTTCTACTGCTTCAACAAAGTTTAATTTCTCATAATCCATTACAAATTTAAAAACATTACCCCCAGCTTTGCATGCAAAACAATGATAAAATCCTTTAATAGAATTAATATACATACTGGGATTTTTATCATTATGAAAAGGACAAATACAAACATAGCTTGAGCCTTGTTTTTTTACTTCAACATAATGAGCTATGATATCAACAATATCTGTTTTTTGTAAAAGTTGTTCTATACTTGCTTGTTCTATCATCTTTAAACCTTAAAGAAAATTATATAAGCATTTAGCTATAATTGTTATAAATTTGAAAATTAAGTTGTAAGGTTATGGATTTTTTCTTTGTAGAATACCGCGATCCTTTATTTGGTCTTATTGTTTTAACTGCTTTGGTTTTTATCATAGCTAGTTCGCATTATATATGGCGTATTTTTGCAAATAAAGATCAAAAAAGCAAACTTGATCGTTTTGTAAAAAAATTTGAAATTAATTCTACGCATCAACAAATTTTAAAAAATGCTAATTTAAGCATAGAAAATTTAAACTTCTTAGCTCAAATTTTTACCAAAAGTGGTGAATTTGAAAAAGCTGTGGGGATTTATCTCATAGCTTTGCAAAAAGCAAATGAGGCAAGCCAAAAAGAGTTTATCTTTTTTTCGCTAGCACAAGTTTATTTAAAAGCAGGATTTTTAGAGCGTAGCGTAGAAGCTTTGTTAAATGCTTTAAAAATCAAAGCACGCAATAAAGAAAGCTTAAAACTTTTAAAAATTGTTTATTTAAAACTCAAAGATTATGATAAGGTTTTAGATGTTTTAGAATGTTTGTTTGAGCTAGGAGAAAATATTTATGCAGAAAAAGCTTTGATAAAGGCTTTGAAAATTCAAGCAAGTTCTAAAGAGCAAGAACAAAAACTAAAAGAAATTTTAGCTTTGAGCAAGGACAATGAGTATATTTTAAGACTTTGCTTTTTGCATTATAAAGATAAACTTACGCAAATGCCTCAATTTGAAAATGTCATTGATTTACTTAATGAATGCAAAAGTCCGCTTAATCTTGAAGATGAAAAATACCATGAGTTTTTTTATGCAAAAAATTTAAGCACAAAAACTATTCCTATCAAAAATCACAAGCTAAAAATTTTAAAAATTTTAAACGATAATGAGTTAAGTGCAAATCTTAGCTTTACTTATGTGTGTAATAATTGTAAAAATCAAAGTCCTTTGTTTTTTTATCATTGTCCATTTTGTTATGAATTTGGAAAATGTGAGATTTGTTATGAGGTAAAAGCTTGAAAAATATTGAAATTTATACTGATGGTTCTTGTTTAAACAACCCTGGCTTTGGAGGGTGGGCTTATGTTTTAACTTATAAAAATCATCAAAAAGAACAAAGCGGAGCGTGTGAGAATACAACAAATAATCGTATGGAGTTAATGGCTATTATAGAGGCTTTAAAAGCTTTAAAAGAACCTTGTGAGATTAAGCTTTATACAGATTCAAATTTAATGGTACAAAGTATTAATGAATGGCTTGAGGGCTGGATAAAAAAAGATTTTAAAGGTAAAAAAAATATTGATCTTTGGAAAGAGTATTTAAGTGTGGCTAAAGATCATAAAATAACTGCTTTTTGGATCAAAGCACACAATGGCCATGAATTAAATGAGCGTTGCGATGAGCTAGCAAGAAATGCAGCCTTAAAGCTCCAAGAAGAAAGGTCAATAAATGCTTAAAAAACTCCAAGAAAGACTAAATTATCATTTTAAAAATGAGCAATTGCTCATCGAAGCTTTAACGCATAAAAGTTACAAAAAGCCTTATAATAATGAAAGATTAGAGTTTTTAGGTGATGCTGTGATGGATTTAGTAGTAGGGGAGTTTTTGTTTTTTAAATTTCAAAAAGACTCAGAAGGAAATCTTTCTAAACTTAGAGCAGCTTTGGTAAATGAAAAATCTTTTGCAACCTTAGCACAAAAACTTGATCTTGGAGCATGTATTTTTATGTCTATCGCAGAAGAAAATAACGATGGACGCAATAAACCTTCCATACTTTCTGATGCTTTTGAAGCACTAATGGGGGCTTTGTATTTAGAAATAGGTTTTGAAAAAACTAAAAATATAGCATTAAACTTACTTAATGAAGTTTATCCTCATATTGACACACAAAGTTTGTTTAAAGACTATAAAACAAGATTACAAGAAATTACGCAGGCAAATATGGCAGGCACACCTGAGTATATTGTAGTAAAGGCTTTTGGGCCTGATCATAAAAAGCAATTTGAAATCGCAGTAAAAATTCAAGGTATAGAAGTAGCAAGATCTATAGCAGGTAGTAAAAAAGAAGCCCAGCAACAATGTGCTAAAATAGCACTTGAAAAATTAGGAAAACTATGAATAGTTTTGGAGTAAGATTTAAATTTACAAGCTTTGGTGAATCTCATGGTCAAGCTATAGGTTGTATAATAGATGGTATGCCAGCAGGAGTGAAGTTTGATTTTGATTTTTTACAAGAAATGCTAGATAAAAGAAAACCAGGTCAAAATAAATTTAGCACTCCTAGAAAAGAAGAAGATAAGGCTCAAGTTTTAAGTGGAGTTTTTGAGGGTTATACAACAGGAACTCCTATAAGTGTTTTGGTGTATAATGAAAATACACGCTCGAAAGATTATGAAAAAGATGTGTTTCGTCCCGCACATGCTGATTTTACTTATTATCACAAATATGGCATTAGAGATTATAGAGGTGGTGGAAGAGCTAGTGCTAGAGAAAGTGTAGCAAGAGTAGCAGCAGGAGCTATGGCGCAAATGCTTTTAAAAGAATTTGATATAGAAATAATGAGTGGAGTTTTTGGAGTAGGAAGTATTGATAGCAAACTTAGCAATGATGAGTTTGATTTTGATTATGCTAAAAATAGTGAAGTTTATGCTTTAGATAAAAATTTAGAGCAAAACTTCAAAGATGAAATTTTAAAGGCTAAAAAGGCTAAAAATAGTATAGGTGCTAGAGTGTTTACTAGAGTAAAAAACCCTATTAAAGGTTTAGGTGAGCCTTTGTATGATAAGCTTGATTCTAAACTTGCTCATGCGATTATGGGGATAAATGCGGTTAAAGCTATAGAAATAGGAAGTGGCAATCAAAGTAGTTATATGTATGGAAGTCAAAATAATGATGAGTTAAAAGATGGGGTATTTTTAAGTAATCATAGTGGTGGGATCTTAGGCGGAATTTCTAATGGGGATTTTATCGATATAAAAACATATTTTAAGCCAACTCCTTCTATATTTTTACCCCAACAAACGCAAAATACTCAAGGAGAAAATGTTATACACGAGTTAAAAGGCAGACATGATCCTTGTGTGGGTATAAGAGGTAGTGTTGTGGTAAATGCTATGGTAGCAATTTGCATGGCTGATGCTTTGCTTTTAAATGCAAGCTCAAATTTGCAAAATTTACAACGAGTTTATGTAAAAAACAAATAAAAATTTAATACTTATTTAGATATGATGATAAAATATCCTTAAAAAGGGAGCAATATGAAAAAAAATATCGTATTTTTTGAAGTTAGAGGTGGTAGCGATAAAGGTAAAGATGGCCATAGAAAAGACACTATGCCTATGGTAAATGCTTTAAAAGAGCAAGGTTGGAACGCTGAGGTTGTCTTTTTTGAAGTAGAGAAAAAAGATGAAATTTATGAATATGTAAAAAACAATGCTGATGCTTATGTTTCTAGAATTAACCCAGGAAATTTAAAAGAAGAAAATGAATACTTTGATATGTTAAGAAAACTTTGTGCAAATGGTGTTATAGGTATGCCTCATCCTGATGCGATGATAGGATATGGTGCTAAAGATGCACTTGCTAAGCTTAATAAAACAGCTTTAGTGCCTGAAGATACTTATGTGTATTATGATATTAAAACTTTTAAAGAAAGTTTTGTAAAAACCTTAGCAAAAGGCGAGAGGGTTTTGAAGCAAAATCGTGGTTCAACAGGCGAGGGAATTTGGCGTGTGAGATTAATAGATGAGCTGCCAGCGGGGGCTACAAGTGTGCCATTAAATGCAAAAATCAAATGCACAGAAGCAAAAGACAATCATACAGAAGAAAGAGAGCTTGGTGAATTTATGGATTTTTGTGAGCAATACATTGTGGGTGATAATGGTATGCTTGTAGATATGACTTTTTTACCGCGTATTAAAGAAGGTGAAATTAGAATTTTAATGCTTTATCATACTCCAATTTATGTAGTGCATAAAAAGCCTGCAGAAGGTGCTGATGCATTCTCTGCTACACTCTTTTCAGGTGCAAAATATAGATATGATGAGCCAAAAGATTGGCAAGAATTGGTAGATTGGTTTTTAGCAACCTTACCAGAAATTCGTTCAAAACTTGGAAATTACGATATTCCTTTAATTTGGACAGCGGATTTTATCTTAGATACAGATGAAAATGGTAAAGATAAATATGTTTTAGGTGAGATTAACTGCTCTTGCGTAGGATTTACTTCTCCTGCTGAATTTGTTGATCCTATTGCTAAAAAAGTAGCTCAAAATATCATTGATATCGTAAGTAAAAATTAACCCTTGTTTTAACAAGGATTTTTTGAAAACTCATTATGCTTTTAACTATACTTTATATTATCGGAATTACTGTTGATGCGATGACAGGAGCTATTGCTGCGGGAAGACATAAAATGGATCTTTTCGGGGTGATATTTATAGCTTTAGTAACAGCTATTGGCGGAGGTTCTATTAGAGATATTTTGCTTGATCATCATCCGCTAACTTGGATTAAAACTCCTGAATATGTGATTTTAATTTGTGTTGCAGCTATGATTACAACAAAAATTGCCAAATATGTTATAAGGCTTGAAAAACTTTTTTTGATTTTAGATGCTATAGGTTTGGTTGTTTTTAGTGTTTTAGGTGCACAAATTGCAATACAAATGGGGTATGGTTTTATAGTGGCTGTGAGTTCAGCTGTGATTACTGGTGTGTTTGGTGGGATATTAAGAGATATATTGTGTGCTAGGATACCACTTGTATTTCAAAAAGAAATTTATGCGGGTGTTGCTATATTAACAGGGGCTTTGTATTATATATTGTATATTTTAGGTGTAGATGAGTTATGGGTAATTCTTGCTTCATTGATTGTAGGAACCATGGCAAGACTTTTGGCTATATATTATGGTTTAAGTTTGCCTATATTTTCTTTTAAGGATGGAGAGAATAAAGAAAGTTAAAATTCTATCTTATAAACTCTTAAAGGATAAGCCTTATTATCCACAGTATTTTCATAAAATCTTACAAGCTTGTCAGTAGGTAAAAATTTATTTATATTTTTTACTTTTAGAATATTTATTTGATGTATTGGTTGTAAATTAAGCTTAGTTATGGAAAATTACTATTTTTGATATTTTTGTAATTAGAAGTTAAAAAGTGGTGACCCATACGAGACTCGAACTCGTGTTACCGCCGTGAAAGGGCGATGTCCTAACCGCTAGACGAATGGGCCAAATATTAAATAAGAAATGAAATTATATCTTATTTAATTTAAAAAAAACTTAATTATTTTACAAAGCGCAGATAAAAATAACCAAATACACCAGAAGCTAAGGAAGCTAGTAAAATAGCAAAATTATCCACAAAATTAAATATATCGCTTACCTCGTAAGCAAGAGCATCTATAAAAAAGCTCATAGTAAAACCTATACCTGTGAGTATGCAAACTCCATAGAGTTGTTTAAAATTAGCATCTTTTGGCAGTTTTGCAAGTTTAAGTTTGACTGCCATATAAGCAAAGCCAAATACACCTAGTTGTTTTCCAACAAATAAGCCCAAGAAAATTCCTACACTTAACATATGTGCTTCAATTTTTGAAAGATCAACCCCTGCGTTTGCAAAAGCAAAAATAGGCAAGATGAAATAACTCACCCAAGGTGCTAAGTCATGCTCAATTTCTTTTAAAAAAGACTCACCACTTTTTGTTTGAAGTGGTATAAATAAAGCAGTAATCACACCTGCTAAAGTTGCATGCACTCCACTTTTTAATACACTAAGCCAAAGTAATGCTCCAAGTATATAATAAAATGATTTTCTTTTATTGCCCAAACGATTAAGTAAAAATAAACCCACAATACAGCAAAAGGCAACAAAAAAAGCTAAAGTAGAAAGTTCTCCTGTATAAAAAATAGCAATGATTAAAATAGCTCCTACATCATCAAAAATCGCTAAAGATATTAAAAATATTTTTAAAGAACTTGGTATGCGTTGTTTTAGCATTGCAAGTATAACTAGAGCAAATGCAGTATCAGTTGCAGTAGGTATAGCCCAACCTTTTAAAACATAAGCATCGTTAAAATTGATAGCACAAAATATCAAAGCAGGCACCACTATACCGCCTATAGCAGCTATTAAGGGTAGAGTAATATGACTAAGAGTTTTAAATTCTCCTTGAACAAATTCTTTTTTTAATTCAAGTCCTATGGCAAAGAAAAAGATTGCAATAAGACCATCATTAATCCACAATAAAGAAGGTTAAAAAGTTCCCAAACACCCACTTTTACACCCATTTCTACACTTAAAAAGTCCATATAATGTTGTCCATAAGGACTATTTTTAAGTAGCAAGGCAAAGATCGTTGCTAATAAAAGCAACAATCCTCCTAAAATTTCAAGTGATAAAAAGTTTTGGAAACTTTTTAATTTCATTTTTTAAAACTATAAATAAGTTTTAAGTAAGCATATCCAACTATAGCGCTTAATAATGAAGCTACTAAAATAGCTAATTTATCAGAATATGCAAAAATATCACTATTTTGATAAGCTAAGCCATCTATAAAAAAGCTCATAGTAAAACCTATACCTGTGAGTATACAAACCCCGTAAAGTTGTTTGAAATTAACATTTTGTGGAAGTTTTGCTAGTCCTAGTTTTATACTAATATATGAAAATAAAAATACTCCAATTTGTTTTCCTAAAAATAATCCTAAAATAATACCCATGCTAACCGAAGAAAACATAAAGCTTGGATCCATATCTTTTAAATCAACGCCTGCATTTGCAAAAGCAAAAATAGGCAAGATGAAATAACTCACCCAAGGTGCTAAGTCATGCTCAATTTCTTTTAAAAAAGACTCACCACTTTTTGTTTGAAGTGGTATAAATAAAGCAGTAATCACACCTGCCAAAGTCGCATGCACCCCGCTTTTTAACATGCTTATCCAAAATACTATAGCTATGATGATATAAAAAGATTTTTTGGTAACATGGAAATGATTTAGTAAATAAAGCGCTAAAATACACACCAAGGCAGCAATCATAGCAAAAACTGAAAGTTCGCTTGTGTAAAATAAAGCAATCACAATAATCGCACCCAAGTCATCAAAAATAGCTAAAGAAAGTAAGAATAATTTTAAAGAAGTGGGCACTCTTTTACCTAAAAGCATTAAAATACCAACCGCAAAAGCCACATCAGTTGCAGTAGGTATAGCCCAACCTTGCAAAGCAAAAGGGTCTTTATAGTTAAAAAATGCAAAAATTAAAGCCGGTACTATCATACCGCCAAGTGCGGCAAATAAAGGTAAAGACATAGCTTTTATACTATTGAGTTGTCCTCTTGTTACTTCATATTTTAATTCAAGTCCTATGGCAAAGAAAAAGATTGCAATAAGACCATCATTAATCCACAAAAGCAAAGGTTTAAAAATTTCTAAACTTCCCGCTTGAAAGCCAAAGGGAATACTTAAAAAATTGGTATATTGATCCGTTAAAGAACTATTTTGTAAAATTAGTGCAAGTACGGTAAAAAATATTAGCAAAACACCAGGAAAAGTTTCACTTTTAACAAAGGTTTGAAGTCTTTGCATAAATAGCCTTTTTAAATTTTTATTAACGTGTTATTTTAACATAAAAAGGCTTGAAATTTAAAAGTTTAAGCAGAAAAACTGCTTAAACAGGTATAACGCGTATATTTGGGCTAAGTTCTTCTTGTAAAATATTTTCTATAGCATATAAAGTTGCACCACTCCCGCTTGAACAGCCACTACATGCTCCAAGATAGCGTATGTAAATATCTATATTTTTACTGTCACTTTTTTGAATATCAATTACTTCTAAGTCTCCACCATCACCGTGCAACATAGGACGCACATCACTATCTAAAACAGCCTCTACTGCTTTTAGTTGTTTAACCATGGTCATATCATCAAAAGCAATATCTGTTTTGCTTTGATCTTTTAGCTTTTCTCTTTCCATTTCAGCTCTAGTTTCAGCTAAAATATCCACAAGATAATAATCTTTTTTCTCATGTCCTCCAGGCTTAACACAAGATTTACAAAAAGCACCTGCTTTGGTAAATTGCGTGATTTCTTCTACTGTGTGTAAATCATTTAGTTTAATTACTTCTTTGATGGTTCCAAGGCTTACCCTAGCACATTCACAAACTATGATTTGATCTTCAAAGTCTTCAGGATTAACACCTTTATAATGTGCTGCAGCTTGTTTGATAACATCATAAGCCA
Source organism: Campylobacter sp. W0066.2 (assembly GCF_024723515.1). NCBI lineage: Bacteria > Pseudomonadati > Campylobacterota > Epsilonproteobacteria > Campylobacterales > Campylobacteraceae > Campylobacter > Campylobacter sp. W0066.2. The sequence continues at coordinate 47,027 of NZ_JANQCV010000012.1, forward strand.
TAACCGAACAGTGCATTTTTTGCGGTGGAACTGCAGGAGTTTCAGGGTTATCTCTCATAGCAAATTCAACATCTAAATTTGTAATTTTTACAGCCTCATCTACGGTTTTACCTATACAAAGATCAACCATAGTATCGCTACTTGCTATTGCTGTACCACAGCCAAAACTTTTAAATTTCGCATCAATGATTTTATCAGTTTTTTCATCCACTAACCAATAAAGCCTAACCGCATCACCACAGCTTTCAGCTCCAAAATCTGCAACAATAAGTTTTGCATTTGCTTTTTGCGCATCTTCTTGTGTGAATTCACCCATATGCTGAGGGTTATTCATTCTATCTTGTACTTTTTGAGAATACTCATCCCAAATTGATCCGCCAATTAAATTATTCTTTGCCATTTTTTATCCTTTAAATATTTTCAGGCTTATATGCATAAGTACTTGAGATTGCTCTAAGTCTTTGCGTTGCTTTTTTTATTTGCTCTGCTGCATAATCAATTTCATCTTCTGTGTTAAATCTTGATAAAGAAAGTCTTAAAGCGGTGTGTGCTAAGTCATTTTCTGCGCCAATTGCTTCCATGATAGGATTGCTCTCAAGTGCTTCGCTAGCACAGGCTGAACCAGTGCTTGCTGCTATACCATTTTTGTTTAAATCCCAAAGCATAGCTTCGCCTTCTACACCTTTAATGCTTGCTAAGATGGTATTAGGAACCCTTCTTGATCTATCCCCAACTACACTTGTATCAGGCATAGCTAAAATTAAATCTTCTAATTTATCTCTTAATCTTCTAATGTGTGAGTTTTCAAAATCAAGCATAGTATTTGCAATTCTTAAAGCTTCTGCCATTGCTATAATATATGGTACATTTAAAGTTCCACTTCTTCTACCACCCATATGTTCACCACCATGTAAAAGCGGAGTTAATTCTATATCCTTTTTAATATAAAGTCCACCTACGCCTTTTGGACCATGGAATTTATGTGCAGAAAATGAAGCAAAATCAACTCCAGCTTTTGCAAAATTAACCTTGATTTTCCCAACAGCTTGAGTGGCATCAGTATGAAATAATGCTCCATATTCATGAGCAATTTGAGCCATTTCTTCTATAGGAAAAATCATGCCAGTTTCATTATTTGCCCACATAATACTTACTAGCGCAGTTTTATCTGAAATAGCTTCTTTTAGATCTTTTACACTAGAAACACCTTCATGATCAACGCCAAGTTCTATGATTTTTACTCCTAAAGATTTCAAAAACATAGCACTAGCTGCTACTGCAGGATGTTCCACGCTAGAAATAATCACTTCATTTCTATCGCTATTTAAAATTCTATCAAAATACACACCTTTTAATACCCAATTAATACTCTCTGTAGCACAGGAAGTGATAATGATATCATCTAAATCGCTTGCCCCAAGTCCTGCATAAAGTTTATCCATAGCTTCTTTTAAAGCAGGATGGGTTGCACTACCCCATTGATGAAGGCTGTTTGGATTGCCATAGTGTTCTTTTAAAAAAGGTTTCATAAGCTCGTAAGCTTCTGGTGCAAGTTGTGTTGTTGCATTGTTGTCTAAATATACTTTCAAAGTATACTCCTTTAATTAGGATAATTTTTATCTTTTTTGTTAATATACACTAAAATATTAAATTTAATATTAAATCAAGTAAGTTTTTAACTTGTGCAAAAATTTTTGTTATTATTTTAGCACAAGTTTAAGCCATAGTATTTAAATAAGAGTGTAAAATTTTATTAATACTTGCTTGTCTTTTGCGATTTTCTAAAAATTGAGTATCTAAAAGTTCTTTTTGGGTGTTTATTTTTTCAAGGTCTATATTAGAATCATTTTGATTGAACTCTTTTTTTAAAGCTTCAAAATCTTTGCTAATTTGCTCACTGTAAAGACTATAAATAGAACTTGAATTGGCAAATTCTTGCATATTGATACTATGTTGATAGTTAATGTATTGTTGAAAGAAAACTGAAAGCTTATCTTCTGAAGTATTGTTTTTATCTACCCCATTAATATGTAAGTATAAATCAAAACTCATTTTTTCTTTATTGCTTTCACTTAGATAATCTTGCATGCTCATTTGACCTCTCATGAGTTTTTGAAAATTTACATTAGAAGACATATCTAACTCAATAGGAGATAAAAAGAAATTAGCCTTTTGATGGTTTTGTTCTTTTAAATCATGATAAATATAATTAAGTAATAATCCGCTTTTAGAAACTGCGCCTTGACGGTTTAAATAATGTTTTATAATAGGATTGCTAGCCGTGTTTTCAATGCTTGCATTGAATGCAAAATCTCCTATTTTATTATCAAGCATTAAGGTATTTAGATTTTTATTTGTTTCTTTTGCATTTTGTAAGCTTTTGGCATTTTCATAAACTTTTAAAATTTTTCCTTCATAAGTATAGCTATAACCTTGATTTAACTCAGAAATTTGTGTTTTACTTAAAAAATCATTGTCATTGTTTTGAAACTGTGGATTTATAGTTTTTAATGTATTGTGATAAGTGTTTAAAAGTCTTGGTAAGTCTATTTTGTTATAGTTTAAATTCTCATCAAGCTTTATAAGTTGTTTTGAAATTTCTCTTATACTTTTTATATTAATATCATAATCAAGAGGTAAAGCAGCTGTTTTATTAAGATCTTTTTCAAAAAAACCTTGCTCATTGATTCTAAAACCAAATTCACTTGCATAAGTTACTTTATAATCTAAATTAGAACCTTTTATATCAAGTAAATCACTTTTAATATTGGTATTTTCTTTTTTTTCTTCTGCGTGTCCAGTTTTTGCAAAAGGATAATTTGCAAAATTCTGATACGGATTAACATTAGAATTTACAAACATAATTCTTCTCTTCAAAAATATTGCTTAGCCTTAAAAAAGCAAAAGCTATGCCAAAATTTTTGAAGAGAAGAGAAAAATTAAGCGTAAATGTCAAGCAATCCTGAACTAGTGCTAGGAGTAGTAGTTGGAGCAGGGTTTGCATTTACGCCTTCAAGTACTTGCCTTACTGCATTTTCATTGGCTTCTATGGTTTTTTTCATCATGGTAGTTGCAATGTTAAGCATTAAACTTGCTTGATTGTTAGTAACTTCGCCCATAACATACTCCTTTTGTTTGGATTAGTAATATTATCGGCAAAGTTTGATTAATATTAAGCTATATTATAAATTTTTGATAAGTAGTGATTGTGAGTGTTTTCTTTTGCTTCAAGCATATCAATATAGTTTTTAAACTCATCCATATCTTTAAAAAGATTTTTCATGGTAGCACTAATTTCGCTAGAAAAATTTTGAAGATTGCTTTGTGTTTTTAAATATCTTTCTATTTGATAAATTCTAGCTACTTCTCTTTCGTACTCATCTTGAGTCATTCTTTTTGCACTAAATTCTGCATTCAAGCTTTTTTTATCATTGATAATAAAAGATTTTTTTTGATTATTAATTTTAAATTCAACGATAAATTCTTCTTTTGAATTAATGATCTTTAAGTATTTTAATTTAGCTTTATTTTCTAATAAAAGATAGCTTATACACTCTAAAAACATATGTGTAAAAATTTCTCTTTCAAAGATATTTTGACAAATATCGGTGTATTTTAAACCCAAGCTTTGTTGATGATCTAAAAAAGCTATATTTGACATGATCCATCCTTTTTTCATGACTTTTTATCATAAAAAAGCAAAAATCATTCCAATTATTGCGTATCAATCATCTTTAGCATATTGATAGTATCTTCAAATTCAAAACTTTCTTCAGGATTTTGACTAAGAAATTGTTGCATAAAGTCTTTTTTAGCAATGGCTTGATCAAGTTCTTTATCGGCGCCTTTTTGATAAGCACCGATTCTAAGTAAAACCTCATTTTCTTTAAGTAAGGAATTTAAACGCTTAAATTTTCTAGCAGCTAGTTTGTGTTCATCACTAATAATATCCCCCATAACCCTTGAGGCTGAATTTTGTATATTTATAGGTGGATAAATTCCAAAGTCAGTAAGTTCGCGACTAAGTACTATATGGCCATCAAGTATTGATCTGCTTTGGTCAGCTATTGGATCACTCATATCATCTCCATCAACTAACACGGTAAAAAAAGCCGTTATAGTGCCTTTACCTTCTTCTTTTCCTGCGCGCTCCATAAGCTGAGGTAAAAGACTTAAAACGCTTGGCGGATAGCCTTTTGTCGTAGGAGGCTCACCTAGAGCTAGGCCTATTTCTCTTTGAGCCATAGCAAAACGCGTTACACTATCCATGATAAATAACACATCTTTGCCTTGTTCTTTAAAATACTCAGCCACGCTCATAGCGCAAAATGCTCCGTATTTTCTCATTAAAGCACTATCATCGCTTGTTGCAACGATGATGACAGTATCATCAAGTTTACCACCAAGATTTTTTTGTATAAATTCAGGAATTTCTCTACCACGTTCCCCGATTAAAGCTATCACTTTAATCGGAGCTTTGGAATTTTTTACTATCATACCCATGAGGGTTGATTTTCCTACCCCACTTCCTGCAAAAATCCCAAGTTTTTGTCCTACCCCACAAGTTAAAAGCGCATCTATTGTTTTAACACCTACTGGAAAAACTTCTTCTATCAAACCTCGTTTCATTGCATCAATAGGTGCACGCATAATAGGCATAAATTTACTTGCCTCAATAGACCCTTTACCATCTTTTGGTCGCATAAAAGGATCAACCACTCTTCCTAAAAGTTCATCACTAACACCTATTTGCATACCCGCATCATTAATAAAAGCACGATCGCCTATTTTAAAACCTTCCACAAAACCAAAAGGACTCAAATAGCTTAAATTCTCATCTACTTCTACCACCATAGCCATAGCTTCTTTGCTCTCATCTTCACTAGAAACTATTTTAATAATATCACCTATGCTAGTTTTTAAACCATTTATTTCTATACTAGTACTTGAAATTTTAGTAATTTGTCCAAAAACACTAGCAAGACTTTGTGAAGCAATTTTGCTACGAAGTTTTTCTAAACCCATTAAAATCTAACCTGTTTTGCTGAGTTAATTAAGGTAAAAAATTCTTTTCTTGTTTTTTCATTTTTTAAAAAGCTACCTCTTAATGCTGAAGTGCTAGTGGTAGAATTTGCCTTTTGCACCCCACGCATTTCAACACACATATGTCTTGCCTCAATAACTACCCCAACGCCTTTTGCACCTACATGTTCCATTAATGCCTCTGCGATTTGCTCTGTGAGTTGTTCTTGAATTTGTAAGCGTCTTGCAAAAACATCTACAAGGCGTGGAATTTTACTAAGTCCCACGACTTTTTTATCCGGTATATACGCAACATGTACGCGCCCAAAAAAAGGTAAAAGATGATGCTCGCAAAGACTATAAAATTCTATATCTCTTACTAAAACCATTTCATTGTTTGAGCTTTCAAATAAGGCATCATTTAGTATTTGTTTTGGATCTTGTTTATAACCGCTATTTAAAAATTCAAAAGCTTTAAAAACTCTTGTAGGAGTTTTTAAAAGTCCTTCTCTTTGTGGATTTTCCCCGATAATTTCTAACATATTTTTTACTGATTGTTCAAATTTTTCTTGCATTTTTTCTCCATCAAAAATTAAAATTTTAACATATTTTTATTTTTATATAAAGTGATAAGGAAAATTTTGGTATATTATTAAAAAATTTTATTTAAAAAGGGAAAACATTATGGAAGTTACAGCAAAACTAATTGATTTTGCAAATGCAAATGCTACTGTGAAAATTGCTCAAGGAGCTATTAAAGCAGAAGTGGAAAAATTAGCTAAGAAAGCATCTAAAACTATGAAAATGGATGGTTTTAGAGCAGGAAAAGTTCCTGTTGCTGCTATACTTAAAAGATATGAAAAAGAGCTTACAAGAGATGCGGAGCAAGATCTTTTAAGAAATGCTGTAGATGGTGCTTTAAAAGAAGTTAAAAAAGAGGCTAAAGATTTAGTAGGTGAGCCATATTTTGAAAAATTTGATAGAAAAGATGGTGTTATTGAAGCTCAAATGGTATTATCTTTTAGACCAGAAGTGAAATTAGATGGATATGAAGAACTAATTCCAACTTATAATACACCAAAAGTAACTCAAAAAGAAATTGATGCAAAAAAAGAAGAATTATTAAAAAGATTTGCAACTCCTGAAGCGATTAAAGAGGCAAGAGCTTTAAAAGAAGGGGATTTTGCTAAATTTGATTTTGAGGGTTTTGTTGATGGTAAAGCTTTTGATGGTGGAAAAGCTCAAAATTATGTTTTAGAAATTGGTTCAAAACAATTCATACCAGGATTTGAAGAAAGTATGGTTGGTTTAAAAGTAGGTGAGGAAAAAGATATTAATGTAACTTTTCCAAAAGAGTATGGTGCAGCACATTTAGCAGGAAAAGATGCAGTATTTAAAGTAAAAATTCATGAAATTCAAGAACTTAAATTACCTGAATTAAATGAAGATCTTTTAAAAAGCTTGTTGCCTGAAGAAAAAGAACCAAGTGTTGAAAAATTAGACGCAAAATTAAAAGAGCAACTAAAAAATGAAAAAATCTTTAAACTCATCAACGATGAGCTTAAAAATCAATTTGCAGAAGCTTTGGTAGCTAAGTTTGACTTTGTTTTACCAAGAAATATAGTAGAACAAGAAACGGATATGCAATTTAGAAGCTCTTTGAGAACTTTAAGCGAAGAAAAATTAAAAGAATTTAAAGATGAGGCTAAATATAAAGAAAAAAGAGAAAGTTTCAAAGAAGATGCACAAAAAAGCGTAAAATTAACTTTCATTATAGACGAGCTAGCAAAACTTAGAAATGTTACAGTAAGCGATCAAGAATTAATCCAAGCGATTTATTTTGAAGCTTATAGATATGGTTTTAACCCACAAGAACATTTGGATAATTACAAAAAACAAGGTGCATTGCCTGCCATCAAAATGTCTTTAATCGAGGAAAAACTTTTTGCTGATATTTTCAAAAAAAATGACAAAAAGAAAACTGAAAAAGAAAGTGAAAAATAATGAGCTCATACATACCTTATGTGGTTGAAAAAACAAGCAGAGGCGAAAGAAGTTATGATATATACTCAAGACTTTTAAAAGATAGAATTATCATGCTAAGTGGCGAGATCAATGATGATCTTGCTGCTTCTATCGTGGCACAGCTTTTATTTTTAGAGGCTGAAGATCCTCAAAAAGATATTTATCTTTATATTAATTCGCCTGGCGGGGTTGTAACCAGTGGATTTAGTATTTATGATACGATGAATTATATTAAAGCTGATGTAAGTACTATTTGTATTGGTCAAGCTGCTTCTATGGGTGCATTTTTACTTAGTTGTGGTGCTCCAGGAAAAAGATTTGCATTGCCAAATTCAAGAATTATGATCCATCAACCACTAGGTGGCGCAAGAGGGCAAGCAACTGATATAGAAATTCAAGCAAAAGAAATTCTAAGATTAAAAGCAATTTTAAATGATATTTTGGCTAAAAACACTAGACAAAAACTCTCTAAAATAGAAAAAGATACTGATAGAGACTTTTTTATGAGTGCTGTAGAGGCTAAAGAATATGGCTTAATTGATAAGGTTTTGGAAAAAAGTTTTAAATAAGGAAAAACATAGTAATGTTAGATGATGATTTATTTGCTGATTTAAATTTAAGTAGTAATTCAACTCCAGCCAAAGAAGCTCCAAAAATTCAAAAAATTAGTGGGGGTGAATTTGAAAAATTTGCAAAGTCTATTTTGACCGAGCTTGTGAAAGATAATGTACCTCCAACGCCAACTAATTATGGAGTTTATTTTCAAAAAATGCTTGAAGAACGTCCAGTGGCTTTTAAGAAAAAAGTTAGTGAGATTGTGAAATTTGAGCAAAATGATGATGGTATCAAACGTGCAAATATAGAACAAGAAATCAAAAAAAGTTTTAGTTCTACTTCGGCATTATTGCAATACATTGCTATGATTTATAGACATCTTGAAACAGTTAAAGATATGTTAAGAAGACGTAATTCAGAACTTGCAATTAGCACAGGTAATTTGGCAGTTTCTAATGTAATTCATGCACTTGAAGCAGATCTTTCAAGGTTTTCTAACATTTTAGATAAGTATTCAGATGAGATTAAAGAAAATTTTGATGAGGTTAGACAAATTTATAAACATATAGAAGAACAAAGTGATTTTGATTCTAAATTTGGAGTTTATAATAAAAAATACTTTTTAGAAAATTTGAAAAAAAGCATTAAAAGTAATGCAAAATATAATTATCATACTTCCTTAATATTTTTTAGAGTAAAAGAAGAAATTCTTGAGCAAACTTATACCCAGAAAGAAAAAAATGCTTTCCTAAAGAGTGTGTGTAGAATTTTTAGCAAAAATGTCTCCTCAAGCGATATAGTAGCTCATTATGGAGATAATATTTTTGTTATGATAATTTCTCATACAAATTTAGAAAAAGCACAAGAAATATGCAATAAAATATTAGAATCTTTAGAAAATTCAAATTTTTTCCTAGCAGATAAAGAAATAGAAGTAGATATTGAAGTGGCTATAAGTGCTGTTAATCAAGATAGCAAAGGTGAGGAATTAATAGAAAAATGCATTGAAGCTTTAAAAGATTCAGGAAAAAAATTAGAACCCTTTATAATAGTGGAAAAAGAAAAATGATAAGAAAGATAATTACCTATCCCAATCCAAGATTATTTTTAGAGTCAAAAAAAGTAGAAAATTTTGATAAAGATTTACATATACTTTTAGATGATATGTATGAAACAATGATAGCTAATAAGGGCGTAGGCTTGGCTGCTATTCAAGTTGATGTGCCAATTAGAGCTTTACTTGTAGATATTGGTGATGAAGAAGGTGAGCAAAAAGAAGATAAGCAAACTCTTTTAGAAATTATTAATCCCATTATAACACCTTTAGATGATGAAAAAATTTCTTGCAATGAGGGTTGTTTAAGTATACCAGGTTTTTATGAAGATGTAATGCGTTATAAAAATATACAACTTGACTATCAAGATAGGTTTGGTAAGCCACAAAGTTTACAAGCGCATGATTTTTTAGCAGTGGCTGTTCAACATGAAGTTGATCATCTTGATGGACATTTATTTATAGAAAAACTTTCTTTTTTAAAACGCCAAAAATTTGATAAAGACTTTAAGAAAAAATTCAAAAAGAACAAATGAAAAAACTAAAATGTGCAAGTTTTTCTACAGAGCTTGATATTATCGATGTAGAATCAACTTTCACAAGAGGTTTGCCAGGTTTTAGTATAGTAGGTCTTGCAAATTCTACTATCAAAGAAAGCACAGAGAGAGTTAAGGCGACTTTATTAAGTCAAAATTTTAATTTTCCAGCGCAAAAAATTACTATCAATTTAAGTCCTTCAGATGTCCCCAAAAATGGTTCTCATTTTGATTTGGCTATTGCGATTTTGATTTTATTTCAAAAAGAAAATTTAGATGACTTTTTTGTTTTTGGAGAACTTGGTTTAGATGGGAGTATAAAAAGTACTGCCAGTTTATTTTCTATCTTACTTTTTTTAAGTGCAAAAGTACAAAATGCCAAAGTAGTGGTACCAAAAGCCATAGCACAAAAAGCTTCGATGATACCTAACTTAACAATCTATGCTTTGGAAAATTTAGCTCAAGCTATGGATTTTTTTAAAGAAAAAAATTATGAGAATTATCATATAAATAATACTCATCCTTTGTTTGAAAATGCCATAGAAATTAATAATCAAAAATATATAAAAAATTCTATTTACCCTTATGATTTTAAAGAAGTTAAGGGTCAAGAAAATGTTAAATTTGCTTGCATAATAGCAGCTTTGGGTATGCATAATATTTTATTTGAAGGTAGTCTAGGTAGTGGTAAAAGTATGTGTGCTAAAAGACTTCCTTTCATCATGCCGCCACAAAGTTTGAAAGAAATTTTAGCTCAAAATGCCTATAAGTCATTAAACTCTTTAGATGATGATTTTAGTGCTAGTAGGGTTTTTAGAAGTCCTCATCATACAAGTACTAGAGCTAGTATTTTTGGCGGAGGAACTAAAAATGCTAAGATAGGAGAAATAGCACTTGCAAATGGAGGGGTTTTGTTTTTTGATGAGTTTCCCCATTTTTCAAAACAAATCATAGAAAGTTTAAGAGAGCCGCTAGAGGATTTTAGAATTCTTATTTCAAGAGTTAATACCAAAGTGATTTATGAAACTAAATTTTTATTTGCTTGTGCGCAAAATCCTTGTCTTTGTGGAAATTTATTTTCTAAAAGTCTTGCATGTCGTTGCCAAGAGATAGAAATTAAAAAATATAAAAATAAAATTTCATCTCCTATTTTAGACAGAATTGATCTTTATGTAGCTATGGATGAGATTTCGCATGAAGATAAAACAAGTTTAAGCTCTGAACAGATGAGTGAAATGGTTTTTAAAGGATTTTTATTTCAAAAGCAAAGAAAACAAGAAGAATTTAATGCTAAATTAAATGATGAACAACTGAAACAATTTTGTATTTTAGATTCTACTGCGAATGAAATTTTACAAAAGGCTGTAAATTCATATAATCTTTCTCAAAGAGGGGTAAATAAAACCATAAAAGTAGCAAGAACCATTGCAGATTTAGAGCAAAGTGAGTTGATCTTAAAAACTCATATTTTAAAAGCATTAAGTTTTAGAATGAGAACTACATAGGAGAAAAAATGGATAACAAAAGTGTGGCGATCTTTATTGATGCAGAAAATATTCCTTCAAAATATGCAAAATCTATTTTTGATATCGCTTCTGATTATGGAGAAATCGTTATAAAACGAATTTATGGAGATTGGACACAAAAAAATATACAAAATTGGAAAGAACAAATCGCACAATATTCTATCATCGCTATGCAACAATTTAATTTTATAGCTAATAAAAACTCAAGTGATATGTACTTAATCACCGAGATTATGAGTTTTTTTTATGAAAAAGATATTGATATTTTTGTCATTGTTTCAAGTGATAGTGATTATACTAGTTTAATCCAAAGACTTAAAGAGGGTAAAAAGCAAGTTATAGGTGTGGGTTTAAAACAAGCTGTAAAATCTTATGTGAATTCTTTTAGTGAATTTTTTTATTTAGATCAAGATGAATCTAAAGAAAAAATATTAAGCACTAAAGAATATATCAAAGATTTAATCAATATCACAGAAGCCTTAATAGAAGAAAAAGGCCGTGCTGAATATGCTCAAATTCGCACCAATATGAATAGAAAACACGCAAATTTTATCCCTCAAAATTTTGGTTTTAAAAATTTTAGAGCATTGGTAAAAGAGTTTTTACCGCAAATGAAACAATTTAAAGAAGGTAATGAAAAAAATATTTATTTTCTTATTGAAAAAACAAAGGCTTAAAAATGGAAAATATCTTGATAGCCTTTTTAGTTGTTGTAATTTTAGCTTTTATATGGTATGTGTTTAAAAGTCAAAAAGAAAAAGCAAAATTAGAGTTTTTAAACCAAAGTAATATAGCCTTGCAAAATCAACTTGCTAATTTAGAGTTTGAAAAAACTACACTCATAGAAAAAAATTCCAAACTTTTAGATGAAAAAATATTATATTTATCTAAAAATGAGGCTTTAGAAGCAAAATTAGCTCAAAAAGAACAAACCCAGCAAGAACTTTTAAATATACATTTAAAAGAGCGTGCGAATTTAAAAGAAGAATATACTCAAACTTTAATAAAACTAGAAGAAAAATACAAGCAAGGTTTAGTGGAATTAAAACAAGAATTAGAACAAAATTTACAAAAACAAAATGCTAGCATTTTAAACCAAAACAAACTTATGCTCAATGAAGATACAAAAAAAATCTTAGAAGAAATTTTCTTGCCTGTGAAAAAAAGCGTTAAAGAATACAATGAAAGACTAAATTCAAATGAAGTTAGTCTTAAAACTCATATTGACAATATGTTTAAATTTAGCCAAAATATGACAGAAAATGCAGATAAGCTAGCTAAAATTTTAAAGGGCGATAAAAAAATTCGTGGTAATTTTGCAGAATTGCAACTAAAATCAGTTTTAGAAAATAGTGGTTTGGTAGAGGGCGTGCAGTATAAATTGCAAGAGAGATTTCAAGATGAGAGCAAAACTTACATTCCTGATGCGGTTGTGTTTTTAGATAAACAAAAAAGTATAATCATAGATGCAAAATTTTCTTTGCCAAGTGATTTTGCTTTTGAAGATATTAGTCAAAATACCTGCCTTGATTTAGCTTATAATCTAAAATCAAGAATTGATGAGTTAGCCAAAAAGCCTTATATGCAGTATGATAAACACACTTATGAGTTTGTTTTGCTTTTTATACCTTATCAAAATATTCTAGATTTGATTTTAAATGTAGATCTTGAAATTTATCAATATGCTTATAAAAAAAAGGTTTATTTAACTACACCAAACACTCTTTTTATGGCATTAAATACTATAAATATTTCATGGAAAAATATACAAAGTAATGAAAATATCTTAAAAGCTTTTGATGAGCTTGGCAAATTTCATGATAAATTTGCAGGTGTTTTAGATGATTTTGAAAAAATCAAAGAAAATGTTAAAAGATTAAACACAAATGTAGATAATATGCAAACAAAGCTTACTCATGGAAGTGGAAATATTGCTTCAAGAGTGATAAAGCTTAAAGAGCTAGGCGCTAAAACCCAAAAGCTTATAAAATGTGAGATGAGTGATGAAAGCAGTATTTAAAGATAATGTTTCTTATGAAAAAGAGCTTATTGAAAAAGGCTTGGATGAGTTTTTAATGATGGAAAATGCAGGCATAGAGCTTGCAAATTTGATTAAGAAAAAAAGTAAAAACATAAAAAATGCCAAAATTTTATTCTTGCTTGGTACCGGTGGAAATGGAGCTGATGGACTTGTGGCCATTAGACACTTAAAAAAAGCTTTTGCTTATACTGTGCCATATAAAAAAAATGCGATGTTTATCAAGCAAGAGCAAATTTTAAAAAGTGTAGGTTTTAATTTCTTAAAAAAAGAACCTAAATTTAAAGATTTTGACATTATAGTTGATTGTGTTTTTGGAAGTGGTTTAAATAAAGCTTTAGATGAAAATTTACAAAGAATTTTTAAAAAAATTGCTAAAAGCAAGGCTTTAAAAATAGCTTGTGATATTCCTAGCGGGCTTGGACAAGAGCTATGTTTTAAGGCTGATTACACTCTTTGCATGGGAGTGATTAAAGAAATTTTGCTAGAAGATTTTGCAAAAGAATTTATAGGTAAAATTAAAATTGCAAATTTGGGGTTAAAACCCTATATACAAAATACTTCGAGCTTTTTACTAGAAAAAAAAGATTTAAAACTCATTACAAAAAAGGCTAACTCAAGTAAAGGTGATTTTGGTCATGTTTATATTTTTGCCAATAAAAGTGCAGGTACTCTAGCTGGACTTGGTGCTTTGGAGTTTGGGGCAGGGCTTGTATCTTTAGTAGCTAAAGAAAGCTTTTCGCCTTTGATTATGCTAAAAGATGATATTGAAGGTAAAATAAATGCAGCTGCTATAGGTATGGGACTTTATGATTTAAGTATTTTAAAAGATGAAAGATTAAAAAACATTCCTTTAGTCTTAGATGCAAATTGCTTTCAAAGTGAAAATTTACTTTCTTATCTTGATAGAGAAGATGTTGTTTTAACCCCTCATCCTAAAGAGTTTTCTATGCTTTTAAAACTTTGTTTTAATGAGGATGTGAGTGTAGAAGAAATTCAAAACAAACGCCTTTTTTATGCAAGAAAATTTAGTTCTAAATTCCAATGTGTTTTGGTGTTAAAAGGGGCCAATTCCATCATCGCTCAAAAAGAAAAACTTTTTGTAGTAAATTGTGGCAATGAATCTTTGGCAAAAGGTGGAAGCGGGGATGTGCTAAGTGGTATGATAGCGGCTTTACTTGGAGCTAAATTTAATGCTTTAGAAGCTGCTAAAAATGCAGTATTAGCTCATGCTTTAGTAGCTGAAAATTATAAGAAAAATAAAATTAGTTTTGATGCTTTAAAATTAATAAAGGGGTTAAAATGCTTATAAAACTAGCAGTTTTATTTAGTGGTAATGGAAGTAATTTGGAAAATATTTTAGAAAAATTACATAAAAAAACTTTTGGTAAAAATACCTTTGAAGTGGTTTTGTGTGTATGCAATAAAAAAGAAGCTTATGGCATACAAAGAGCTTTAAAATATGGTCTTGATACTAAAATCATAGAACATGAAAAATTTACTTCAAGAGAAGAATTTGACGCAGAATTAGTAAAAATTATAAAAGAAAGTCAAGCGGATCTGACCATCTTAGCAGGATTTATGCGAATTTTAAGTCCTATTTTCACTCAAAATATAAAAGCTATTAATCTTCATCCTTCTTTACTTCCTTTATTTAAAGGCGCTCATGCTATCAAAGAAAGCTATGAAAGTGATATGAAAGTAGCAGGCATTAGTGTGCATTGGGTTAATGAAGAGCTTGATGGTGGTAAAATCATTGCTCAAAAAGCCTTTGAGAAGGCTAATTTAAACTTTGAAGAATTTGAAGCGAAAATTCACGAGCTTGAACATACACTTTTACCTGAAACCATTGTAAAAATTTTTGAAAATGATTAATTTTTCATCATTATAATTACGCTTTTGTTTAAGGAAAGTAAATGTTTGAATGGATTTTTAGTGTAGATGCTTGGGTGGTATTGCTTACTCTTACAGCTTTGGAGATTGTACTAGGGATTGATAATATCATTTTTCTAGCGATTTTAGTTTCTAAATTACCACCAGAATATAGAGATAAGGGTAGAATTCTAGGTCTTGCTTTTGCGATGATTACTAGAATTTTATTGTTATTGTCTTTGTTTTGGGTGATGAAACTTGTTGCACCTTTATTTAGTATATTAGGCAATGAAATTTCAGGTAGGGATTTGGTGCTTTTACTTGGAGGGTTGTTTTTAATAGTTAAATCTATCAAGGAAATTAAAGAAAGTATAATGCATCAAGAGGAAAGTCAAAGCAATATAAAAATTAGCAATAAACTTTGGGTTGTAGTAGCTGAAATAGCTGTGATAGACATAGTATTTTCTCTAGATAGTGTTATTACTGCTGTGGGCATTGCTCAAGATATAGAGATTATGATTATTGCTGTGATTATTGCAGTTTTAGTTATGTTTTTTGCTTCTAAACCAATTGCAGATTTTGTAGAAAAATATCCAAGCATTAAAATCTTGGCTTTGGCATTTTTAGTAATGATAGGCTTTGTTTTAGTGTGCGAAGGTTTTGATATCCATATAGATAAAGCATATATTTATACAGCTATGGCTTTTTCTTTGATAGTAGAAATTTTAAACATCATTTCACAAAAAAAACAAACAAATAATTCTTAAAATATTTAGCATTTTTTATGCTAAATATTTTTTTATCTTGACTTTTAATATTTTTTTATGTAGAATAACGCTTTATTTTTGTACATCGGGGTGTAGCGCAGTCTGGTTAGCGCACTTGGTTTGGGACCAAGGGGCCGAAGGTTCGAATCCTTTCACCCCGACCATTTTTATAAATGGTGAGTGTAGCTCAGTCGGTTAGAGCATCAGATTGTGGTCCTGAGGGTCGTGGGTTCGATTCCCATCACTCACCCCATCAGCGCTCGTAGCTCAACTGGATAGAGCGACAGACTTCGGATCTGTAGGTTATGGGTTCGATTCCTATCGGGCGCACCATAAGCCATTGTTACTTTTATTTTTATGCGCTCATAGCTCAGCTGGATAGAGCAACGGCCTTCTAAGCCGTAGGTCAGAGGTTCGAATCCTCTTGAGCGTACCACTTTTGCGGATGTGGTGAAATTGGCAGACACGCCAGACTTAGGATCTGGTGCAGCAATGCGTGAAGGTTCAAGTCCTTTCATCCGCACCACCATGCTTTGAAGCTACTTTCTAAAATTTTTAAAAAACTCAGGGAGCGGTTTTGGTAGCGGTTTTTTTCTCAAAAATTAATTTTTAATACTCCATATTAAAATAATATAATTTATCATTATAATCTAAAAAAGAAATTGACTTTTATAAAAATATTTAAAAAAAGAATAAAATAAAAAATACATTTTACTTTTTTATATTCAATTGCTAATTCATTCTCTATTTCTTTTTTTTATTAAAAGAAGACAGTATAAACTAAATACATTATAATTTATTTATTTTATTCATAAGGCTTTAAAATTAGTTAAACCATTAAAACATATGAAATTTTATAATTATTAGTATTGGTAAAATAATGGTTTCTCGGCTTTTTCGGTTTTTTGCTTTTAGGATTAAGCAAATATTATTTTATATACATCTTAATCTTTTTATCAAAAATATAAAAAAATTATTTTAATTTAAAATTATTATAAAATTATATCACTTAGTATTTTTAAAGCTGGAGCTGCGATCCTTTTTATATTTTATTAAATTATAAGGAGGTGATCATGATTGATATTAAAATAAAAATTAATCTGATTTTATCTTTTTTATTTTTTATACAAATGAAATTTATTTTAGTTGGATCGCTAGCTTAAAAATACTCTCATTTTTTCTTAAAATATATCTTCATTTTATTAAAGTTATAAAAAATATCCAAAAAATACAAGTTAATTTTTTCAAAAAATCTTACCTTTTTTTGTTTTGATAAAAAGTTTAGTAAAATAGAAATTTTAAGCTGTATTTTAAAGCTTTCTTTTTGGAGTTTTATAGGTTAAAATTTATAAAAAATAGCCCATTTTAAGATAATCACTACTCTGTGCTAAGCAGATATGCCATTTTCATTACCTTTAATGTAAAAAAGTATATATTTCGTATAAAATACTCTAATTTTTAAAATAATCACTACACTATGCTAAGCAGATATGTCG
>NZ_JANQCV010000013.1:0-44207 GCF_024723515.1 Campylobacter sp. W0066.2
TCCTGCAGCTCTTAAAGCCAAAGCACCGCCACAAACAGTAGCCATAGAACTAGAACCATTGCTTTCTAAAATTTCAGATACCAAACGAATGGTATGAGCGCAATCTACATCCACGCTAGGATGTAAAGCTCGTTTTGCTAAATTTCCATGCCCTAGTTCTCTTCTACCAGGAGCTTTTATAGGGCTAGCTTCACCTACAGAGAAACCTGGAAAATTATAATTAACCATAAATTTTTCACAAATTGGATTTTTTTCTGTTAGCAAATCTGACATTTGCGCATCATTATCATTTCCTAAAGTTGCAACAACTAAAGCTTGGGTTTGTCCTCTAGTAAAAAGACAAGATCCATGAGCACTTGGTAAAATATTTGTTTCTATGTCTATTTTCCTAACATCTTTCAAACCTCTACCATCTGCTCGTTTATTTTCATTAATAATTTGACTTCTAATAAGTTCTCTTTTACATGTATGCAAAGCTTTTTCAATATCTTCAAATTTCCATTCATTTTCGATAGCTATTACTTCACTTTCAATTTCTTTTGCAATTTGCAAAATTTCACTCGCTCTTTCACTTTTTGCCATTTGATTGATGGCAATTTTAAGTTTTGTCATATAAGTATTTTTTATATAGTCAATAATTTGAGCATTATCTAGCTCTATTTTAAACTCAAGTTGGGAATTTTTTCTATAAGCGGCAAATATTTTTTCATATTCATTGGAGCCACGCAAGATTGCGCTGCTTGCAAAATCCAAAGCCTTTAAAGTATCATCTTCGCTAAGTTCATTCATATGATGTTTATCATCTTGCTTATTTGCCAAAGCTCTCATTTCTATCATTAAAAGCTCGTCTTTAACACCTGCTACATAAAGATCTAAAGTGCTATTTTTTAGCTCACTGTTACTTGGATTTAAAACAAATTCATTATTTATACGACCTATTCTTACACCACAAACTGGTGCTTTAATAGGAATATCACTTAAATATAAAGCAACACTTGCAGCATTTAGGCTCATTACTTGTAAATCTACTTCAGGATCAGCAGAAAGAACCATAACTACAATTTGGGTTGGATAAGCATAGCCTTTTGGAAAAAGAGGTCTTAGGCTTCTATCTATAATCCTTGCACTTAAAGTTTCATTATCACCTGGTTTGGTTTCTCTTTTTACATAGCCACCTGGAATTTTACCTGCTGCATAAGCTTTTTCTATGTATTGCACCGTAAGAGGTAAAAAATCCTCTTCTACCATTTTTTCTTCTCTTGCTACAGTTGCTAAAACTACTGCATTTTTTTCTTGCATTAAAATTGCACCAGCAGCTTGTTTTGCTACCTTATCAGTATCAAATATTTCAAGATGATTATTGATATTTATTTCATGTCGCATGATTTTCCTTTAAATTTTTATCATAGGCAAAACCAAATAAGCTTTTTAAATTTTAAAAACTAAAACTTAAAAAGCCTGTTTTTATTTTGCCTATAAATTTATATCTAAACAACAAATTGTTTAGATATAAATTTACTTTTTTAAAGGAAGATAATATTTACTTTCTTCTAAAATATCTAAAATTTCATGGGCTTGCAAAATCGTTTTATTTTTAAAATAGAACTCAATATTCACAAAATGATCAATCTTTTGCGCGCAATAAACCTCATCTACAAAAACACTAATATAATCATACACATCACTTGGCATTAAAGCAGTGGCATAAATAATGCTATTTACTTCTTCCTTTAGCAAACTTTTAATACATGAAGAAGCAGTAATCCCGCTTTCACAACCCTCATGTAACATTAAAATATTTTTTCCTTTTAAGTCTTTTAAAAGATTTCCTTTTCTGTAACGATATACATTTTTTAAAATTTTTTCTTCATAAGTCCTATTTGCCTCACCATAAATATAATCTAAGCTTATATCAAAAGCTTTAACTAAAGCCTCATTGTAAACAAGCTCTTTTGTCTCACTAATCATAGCTATTTGACACTCATCATTATTAGGAGCTTTGATTTGCTCTGTAAATAAAAAATTATACGGAATTTCTAATTTTTGTGCTAATGCATCAACAAAAACTATAGATTTTAAAGAAGGTGTAATAATAATATAATCTTTTAGTTTATTTAGTGGCAATATATCATACAATCTAGCAAGCGCATCTTTTTCATCTTCAAAAAGCATTATATAGACCTTTCATTTTCTTCCAGAGAAAAATCATAAGATACACCACCCAAAGGATAAAAATTAAACATAAAATACACACCACTTTGATCTTTAGCACTAATCCCACCACTAGTAAGTTTAGGTGAAATATCCTTACGATATATCAAAGAATAATTCCAACACTTTCTTTGATAAGTATAACCTATCTCCCATTTTTCAGGATCTTTATTCAAATCAAACCACAAACCACCAAATATTTGATAGTTGGTATTTATATCATACTGAGCTTTAGTTCCTAAAAAATTATATTTTTCTTTTTCATATATTCTATAAGCATGATTTAAACTAACTTTCCACTCACCATAATCAAATAAGGCTTCACTAAATACCTTATCAAAGCGATTATCTACCCCTGAATATTCTGCCTCATTTCTTAAACTTATATAATCATTATAAAAATATTCCACAACATTATCAAAACCACCAAAACTACCTTCTTTGGTAAAATATTTAGCCTTTAAACCATGATATAGCTTTTTTTTGCCTAAAGCACTATAAAAATACTGATACATCGAAAAATTAAACTGCTCAGGATCATCTTTTAATTCTATAAAATCTTCGGTAATTTTACCTGATTTGGCTCCAGGTATAAAATAATTAGCACCTAAATATAAGGTATGATAAAAATTTTCATAAGGCTTAGAAAGATCTGTATATAAAGAAAAATTATGTGAATTTCTAAACAAATGCTCTTGATTTTTAATATCTGTATTAGAATAATCTACAAAATTTACATAAACTCTTTCTGTAAAGGCAAAATTTAAAAAATCATCCAAAAAACTTGTATGATAAATTAAAGGCAAATCAAAATCTAAAGTTTTAGCATAAATACCCGTATGTCTATAATATCTATGAAAAGAAGCATCTAAGCTATACTGTATATAGTTATCAAAAAAACCATTTAAATATCTATGATATTGAAAAGAAGGGTATTCTTGCATGGTATCTTTGTTGCTAATTTTAGAAGTGTCTACATAATACTTCGCATAAGCACCATAATAATTATCATCATCAGATAAGAAATAATTTATTTTTGAGGTAACCAAAGAAGCTTCAGTTTTTGCACTAGAGCTTAAGTTCATATAATCTACATCATTTAAATAAGTAGCATCAATCCATAAGCCTTCTTGAAATTCATCGCTCAAAAGGCTCTTGAATAAAGCTTCGCTTGAATATTTAATTTCTAAACCATAATGTTCTTTGTTTTTTAAATTTTCCTCTCTTTTGTAGCTTGATTTTTCTCCAAAAATACCACCGCTAATTTCACCTTGAGAATAAGGACTATCAATAAATCTTAAAGTTGAGTATAATCCATAGCCTCTTTTTGTCCTAATTTGAGGTTCAAATTGAATATCTGCATTATCATCAATAACATAATAGATTGGTTGGTTATAATATAACCCCTCGCTTTGTTTTAAAACCACCTGAGGAATTAATAAACCGCTTTTTCTTTTGGTGTCTACACTAAAGCCAAAATACGGCAAATACATTACAGGAGTATTTTTTACATACAATCTTGCGTTATAAAGATGTAAAAAATTACTCTCTTTATTTAATTTTCCTTCATCAAAACGAATTTCCCAATCAGGATTTTCAACATTACAACTAGAAACAACCGACTTTTTAGTTACAACAAACTTATCATTTAAATCTGCTTGATGACATTGCAACCAAACCTCTAAATCGTTATTTGAAAAAAATAAATTTTTAAAAGCTGTTGTATTATCTTTGAGGTTAATCTTAGTATAAGTAGAATTAGTTCTTTCTTTTTGCCCTCGTAAGATATTCACATCACCAAACAATTCTAAATCTTTTGTCGCTTCATTAAATTTGGCCTTACTTGCGGTGATTAAATACAAATCAGAAACTACAACTACATTGTTTTTTGCTTCTATGATATCATTTGTTTTTACAACATCTAAAGCATAAATGTCTACCTTAGAAGCATACAAACTCCCTGCACAAGCTAAAGAAAGCAATATTTTACGCAAGATCTATCACCACTGTTTTGGCTGCATAATCATGCCAAGTTTTCAAAACAATATTACTCAAAGCCCAAGCAAATCCTAAACCATACAACATATCACTAATTTGTCTTACACCTGCTCTTAGAGCGCTTTGAGTAAAATTTGGTTTATCTAGCAATTCTTGATCAATCACCATGATCTTCAAAAGCATTTTTCCTAAAGTTGCGCCATATAAATAAGTAAATAAACTATGGTATGCAAACTGCAAAATCAAAATCCCACCAGCAAAATGCATTAAAAGATTATGAATTTCTTCATAAGTTTGCATAGAATTAATTTTATCGAGTAAAATAATACTTACGATGCCCAAAATTACAAAACTATCAACAACATAAGCTAAAAATCTTTTTTTAAAACTTGCTATTTTTATTTCTTCTTTTTCTAGCTTATCAAATAATTCTTGATTGGTACTCATTTAAGAACCTGAAAGGCAATATCTTTTCTGTATTGTTTTCCTTTAAAATGGACATTTTCACAAAGCATATAAGCGTTTTTTTGAGCTTCTTCAATGCTTTTGCCAGTTCCCACACAAACCAACACGCGACCACCGCTGGCATATAATCTATCATCTTCTAAACTCACACCAGCATAAGAAATATGAGAATTTTGTGGAATATCGCCTATCTCAATCAAAGCTTTTGGTGAGTCCTTGTAAGGATAATTTTTACTTGCACAAACCACACCCACAGCAAATTCATTTTTAATTTTTATATGAGTATTAGCAAGATTTTTATTCACACATGCTAAAAATAAATCCAAAGGATTTTCTATTAAAGGCATCAAAACCTCACATTCAGGATCACCAAAACGCACATTATACTCTAAAACATAAGGTTTATTATTTACAACCATCAAGCCTATAAACAACACTCCAACAAATTCAGCACCTTCTTCTTTCATGCCTTTAAGAGTTGGCGCCACTATATCTTTCTTCACTTGCTCTAACAAACTTTCACTTGCTAAAGCACTTGGAGCATAAGCCCCCATGCCACCCGTATTAGGCCCTTTATCATTATCTAATAACCTTTTATGATCTTGCGCTGCAGGCAACAATATAAAATCATTTCCATCGCAAACTGCAAATACGCTTAATTCAAAACCATCAAGATATTCTTCAATCACAACAATTTTTCCAGCTTCCCCAAAGCTTTCTCCACTTAGCATATTTTTAGTAGCTTCTAAAGCTTCTTCATGGCTTTGCGCGATAATCACCCCTTTACCTGCACATAAGCCATCTGCTTTTACAACAATAGGAGGTGTTAAAGATGTGATAAATTTCTTAGCTTTTTCATAATCGGTTGTGTTTAAAAATTTAGCTGTTTTGATTTTATATTTTTTTAAAAAACTCTTCATAAAAGATTTTGAAGCTTCCAACATAGCAGCAGCTTTAGTAGGTCCAAAAATAGCAATATTGTTTTCTTTAAAAAAATCTACTATACCCTCTGCTAAAAAATTTTCACTCCCAACTATGCAAAGATCAATCTCAGATGCTTTTGCATAAGCTGTTATAACTTTAGGATCTTTCATATTAAGATTTGTTCCTATTTTAGCAGTAGCACCATTTCCTGGAGCAAAATAAAATTCTAAATTATCATTTGTTTTTTGAAGAGCCAAAGCGATAGAATACTCCCTAGCACCGCTTCCTAGTATTAAAATTTTCATTATTTTCCTTAAAAATATTACAAAAACCCAAATGGCCGGAGTATAAGTGTCTGACCCTCAAAAGGTCAAAGTATGCCATTAGGTGATTTTTAAAGGCTGCAGCTTCTCGCTTTTTTTCAAAACTCAAACGAAGTCACAGAACACGGTAAATCACACATCACAGCTTATAATTAATGTGTTGGATCCTCTTTAATACCATATCGAACCATTTAGGCAGCATAATTATAGCTAACAAAACTTAAAAATAGCGTTTAAAAGGTTTTTATAAAATCTTAAATTTTGTCTTAGAATCTTTCTTTAAAAAATATTTTCCTTCCAAAATAACATCAGCAATAGGCGCCCATATAGTCTTTTCATCGACATAAACTATATCAAATTCAGTGTTTTTCATTAACCCTTGGTAATTTACTTTCTTAAGTGCATGCTTAACTACATAATAAGGATTCATTGAAAAAATTTGAATCTTCATATTAACATATAAATCAGGATTAGAAGTTACAACTAGGAATTTCTTTTCACATTCTTTTTTTACTTTCTTTACATATGAAAATAACAATTGATCATTTGGGTTTAAAGCATGTTTGTTTAGTCTGTTTAAATAAAGCTCAGCAAAAGAAAGCGTACAAAAAGAAATTTCACTTGCTGTTTTAAAATAAGAGTTTTTAATGCTTGTTGATTTTAAAGATTTTTTCCAAATCTCTATATCTAGTTTTGTTGCACATATATTTAAACCCTGCTTAATCTTTTCAAAAAGCTTTTCTCTTGCCATATTAAAACTATTACTAAAAATTGTAAAATTTTTTTCATAAAAAGATTTTTTTATCAACTCTAGTCTTTCTACGCTTTTAGTAAAATAATCAGCTTCATTTTTTAATTCTATTAGTTTTTGTTTTTTACCTTGTATCATTTCTTCTAATTCTTGGTGTTTTTTTCCACCTTCTGCTTCTAATCTTGCTTGTTTTGATTTTATATCTGTTATTAAAGTGCTCATTTGACGATAAAGTGCTAATTTTCTATTTTTTCTATTATCGATCGAAGCTAAAAGCGCTTGGTAATGACACTGATGAGATAAAAAAACCTCTTCATATAAGCGTTCCATATTGATATGCTTTTGCTTGTCTTTCATATCTTTATATGACATTTCAAGGTGCACTATGATATTTTTCATTGCAGAAAAATCAGCTTGATTGATAGTATTATCCAAAAATAATAAAGTATCTAAAGCCTTATATAAAAAACGCTTCATAGCAAAAAAATCAATAATATATGGCACCTCATCTGTGTTAATGTCTTTTACTGCATTAATTGACAAGGTTTCATTATAAAAATATCTTTGAATGGCTTGTGGGATAGTTAAATTTAATGTGATTTTATCAAGATTATCATAATCTGTTTCTCTATAAAGTTCTTGAACATAAGCATCGCGTCTTGTCAGTCTTAAATCTTCTAATTCATCATCGCTATCTGTTTTCCAAAAATCTCTTTCTTTAATAAAATCATTATCTGTAAATTCTTGAAATTTAGAAGGACGTAAATCGGTAATATGCTTTTCATCGGATCTAAATTCAACAAACATACCAACCGTTGGCATACTTCTTTTATCATGCCATGCGTGTTTATTAAATTCAAAAAATGTTTTTGCTAGATTGATTACTGTTCCTCTTCCAGTAGCATCCACATAAACCATTATTTTTCCGTGCATATCCAAATCCTTGATCTAAAGAAAAATTCAATTCTTATTTTAACTTTGTTTTCATAAATTTACAATTATATTTTAAAATTTCACAAAATAAACATCTTTAGGTATTTTATTTATGTTTTTATATCAATATTTTAAAAACCCAAAACAAACAGGAGCATTTTGCGCAAGCTCCAAAAAATTAAGCAAACTTATAACTTCTCATGTTCAATATGCAAAAAATATCGTTGAAATAGGGCCTGGTACGGGAAATTTTACAAAGTATATCCTCAAACAAAAAAGCCATAATGCAAGATTTTTTGCCGTTGAAATCAACCCTCACATGGCAAAAAAATTAAAACAAAATATAAAAAATATAGATATAGAAGTTAATTCAGCAGAATTTTTACCAAATATGTTAGAAAAAAGAGCGATCAACAGTGTTGATTTGATTATCTCAGGAATTCCTTGGGCTTTATTAAATTCCAAAGAGCAAGATTTATTACTAAAATCTATTCATGATGCTTTAGAGGAAAACGGTTGTTTTGCAACATTTGCTTATATACTCCCAACACCAAAAGGAAGGGCTTTTAAGAAAAAACTTTTTGCTACTTTTAGCAAGGTAGAAATTTCACCTATCATTTGGCAAAATCTTCCCCCTGCTTTTGTATATTTTTGTACTAAATAATCATTCCCATTCAATCGTTGCTGGTGGCTTGCTAGAAATATCATATACCACGCGATTGATTCCTTCTACTTCATTAATAATACGGCGTGAAATATTTTCCAATAATTCATAAGGTAAATGAGAAAAAGTTGCAGTCATACCATCGCTTGCATTAACAACACGCACGCAAACTGCGTTATCATAGGTTCTATTATCTCCCATTACACCAACACTTTGTACGTTTAAAAGCACACAAAAAGCTTGCCATGTCTTATCATACCAGCCACTGCTTTTTAATTCTTCAATCAAAATCACATCTGCTTTTCTTAAAAGCTCCAAACTAGGCTCATTTACCTCACCCATTATACGTATAGCAAGACCTGGTCCTGGGAAAGGATGACGATAAACTGCATCTTTACTTAAGCCAAGCTCCATTCCTAAAGCTCTTACCTCATCTTTAAAAATCTCCTTTAAAGGCTCGATGAGTTTTAAATTCATCTTTTCAGGCAAACCGCCCACATTGTGATGAGATTTTATAGTCTTACTAGCTCCTACAACTGAACTTTCGATAATATCCGTATACAAAGTCCCTTGTGCTAAATATTTTACATCTTTATGTTTTTTAGCTTCTTCTTCAAAAACTTCTATAAAAGTATTTCCTATGATTTTTCTCTTTTGTTCAGGATCTCTCACTCCCGCTAAACGACTTAAGAAAATCTCTCTAGCATCAATACTGATTAAATCAATGCCCAAGGTGTGTCTAAACATATACTCAACTTGTTCTTTTTCACCGCTTCTTAAAAGACCATTATCAACAAAAACAACTACTACTTGATCTTTTATCGCACTTGCTAATAATGCAGCCACTACGCTACTATCAACTCCACCACTTACTGCACAAAGCACTTTATCATTTCCTACTTCTTCTTTGATTTTTTGTGCTTGAGTTTTTGCAAAAGATCCCATATTCCATACACTATCACAATTACATGCATACTTAGCAAAATTTTTCAAGATGCTTTTTCCAAATTCACTATGTTGCACTTCAGGGTGAAATTGTAAAGCAAAAAATTTACGCTTCTCATCTCCAAATACACAAAATGGACTATTTTCGCTAGTTGCTAAAACCTCAAAACCTTGTGGTAAATTCTCAACCTTATCAGAATGGCTCATCCATACCGTTTGCTTTTTAGGTAGATTTTTAAACAAGTCACTATCATTTTGAATATCTATAGTTGCTTTGCCATATTCTTTATGACCTGCTGGGGCAACATTTGCTCCAAAATGATGTGCCATAAGTTGCATACCATAACATATTCCTAAAACTGGTATATTTAAATCAAAAACACCCTTATCACAAAAATAAGCATCATTTGCATATACACTAGCTGGCCCACCACTTAAAATAATACCTTTAGGTTCTTTAGCTTTAATCTCATCCAAACTCACATTAAAAGGTAAAATTTCTGCATACACACCTTGCTCTCTTAATCTTCTAGCAATGAGTTGCGTGTATTGTGAACCAAAGTCCAAAACTAAAATATCTGCTTTTTTCATCTAACTCCTTTATAAATTTAACAATTGAAATTGTACATACCAAACTATAATAGATATTATATAACCAACCAAAATCGTCCATGCGTATTTTAAATGAGCATTAAAAGTATAAATTCCTTTCATTTTACCCATTACTCCCACTCCAGCAGCTGAACCAAAACTAATCAAAGATCCCCCTATTCCCGCTGTAAGAGTTACTAAAAGCCATTGAGTATCATCCATACTTGGATTTGCTTTTAACACCGCGCTCATAACCGGAACATTATCTACAATAGCAGATAAAAATCCTACTCCTATATTAATACTAGTAGCTCCAAATTTTGCATAAAGATCAGAAGCATAAGCAAGCCAACCAACAAAATGCAAGGCACCCACAGCAGATAAAATACCAAAGAAAAATAATAAAGTATCCATCTCAATGCGCGTCATATAATGAAAAATATTTAAATCTTTTTTACCTTGTTTTCTATTGAAAAAATACATATATAAACTAAGCAATGAAAGGCCAAAAATCATACCCCACATTGCAGGTAAATCACAAATACTATGAATAAATACCGCTAAAGCTATAGTTAAAAAACCAAGCACAATAAAAACTTTACCGCCTGGTTTAATTTCTACTTTTTCTAAATTATCTTTGTGGAAATTTGGCTTAATATCAGGCACATAACGCGATAACAAATAAGCAGTAAGCAACCAACCAATAAAAGAAGCAGGAAAAAGAGCAAAAAATTCAAAAAACGTGGCTTTTTTTGCTGTCCAAACCATCAAAGTAGTAATATCACCAAAAGGCGACCAAACTCCACCAGCATTAGCTGCAGCGACAATATTTATAGCACCTGGGATTAAAAATTCTTTATTATGTTTATCTATGGTTAAAAGCACAGTAGATAAAATCAAAGCAGTTGTAAGATTGTCTGCAATTGGAGAAATAAAAAAAGCTAAAATACCTGTGAGCCAAAATAACTTTCTATATGTATAACCCTTGCTTACAAGTTTGTATTTTAAAGTTTCAAAAACTGATCTTTCTATCAATGCTTCTATAAAAGTCATAGCAGCTATTAAGAAAAAAACAATTTGTGCAATTTCTAAAATAAGATGATTAACACTTTCTTCAAGTATTTGCGTATCTAAATCATTCATTACCATATATATACCTATGATAACAAAAGATAAAGTACCTATAAACAAAGCAGGCTTAGTTTTGTTAATATGATATTTTTCTTCTGCTGCGATAAAATAATAACCTAATATAAAAATTATTAAAACACCTATACCCAAAGCACTAAAAGCCAAATTTAACTCATGAGTTTGACCTGCTAATAAAAAGCTAATACTAAAACAAAGTAAAAAAAGTATTCTACTCATATTTCACTCTCCAAAGATTGGAATTTTTTAATCTCTTTTACACTGCCATTGTTATCTTTTATTTCATAAAATGGAGCAGCTTTATAACCACATGCACTTAAAAATATTAATAAAAAAAATGTTACAATAATTAAATGGAAGTTAAAAATGATATTAAAACAAGTCGTGATGTTATTGACATTTTTGTTAATTCTGAAAAATATAAACATTATAGACCTTTAAAAGCACTTTTGCAATATAAAGAGTTTTTAAATTTGTTTAATCATAATCACCAACAAATGATTACTAAACTCTTTATAAAAAATAATACTTTGATTATTTTAGTTAAACACCACATTGCGTATATGGAGCTTAATCACGATAATACCAAAAAAATGATTAAAAGTCTCATAAAAAACTATACTTTAGCTAAACCAATGAGTAATTTTGCAAAGGTAGAAAATATAAAAATACTTAGCGATAAAAACTTTATATCTAAAAATAGTATTTTTGCTGATCATAAAAAAACTCATCTAGAGCTTTCTAATGGAAATTTTAAAAATCATTTTGAAAATCCTATTTTATATAATAAATTTGAAGAATTACGAAAGCTTATAAAAAATGCTTGAAAATGAACTCAAAACCTTGCCAAATTTGCCAGGTGTATATCAGTATTTTGATATTCGAGATAAACTTTTATATGTAGGTAAGGCCAAGAATTTAAAAAACCGTGTTAGAAGTTATTTTAACTTTACTCCAAATCTTTGCCCAAATCCTAATAATAGCTTAAGAATTCAAAAAATGATTAGCCAAACACATCATTTAGAATTTATCACCACAAAAAGCGAGGCCGATGCTTTAATACTAGAAAATTCTTTTATAAAGCAACTTCATCCAAAATACAATATATTATTAAGAGATGATAAAACCTACCCTTATATTTACATAGATTTAAACGAAGATTTTCCTAGATTTGAAATTACAAGAAAAATCATCAAAAAAAACAAAATAAAATATTTTGGTCCGTTTTTTAAAGGAGCAAAAGAGCTTTTAAATGCTTTGTATTTATCATTTGAACTAAGACAAAAAAAATCCTGCAAAGAACTTTGCCTTTTTTATCAAATCAAGCGTTGTAAAGGACCATGCGAGCAAAAAATTTCCAAACAAGATTATGAAAAAATTATCCAAAAGGCCACTCAAGCCCTTTTAAACCCCTTATCTTTAACAAAAAATTTAGAAAATAAAATGCTTGAATATGCAAAAAATGAAAACTACGAAGAAGCAGCTATTATAAGGGATCAAATCAAAACAATAGAAGATTTAAGCGTAAAAATACAAATAGACCTTGCAAAATTAGAAGATTTTGATATTTTTGTCATATATCATGAAGCAAATATACTCTCTATGGTACGTTTTGTTATAAATAATGGTAGGGTAATTAGCTCAAACCATAAAGTGCTAACCCTAAATCATCAAGAAGAATTTGACTTAAATGCTGTATATAAGCAATACATATTAGAAAATTACACCCAAGATAGTCCAATAAATTCAACCCGAATTTATACGCATGAAGAATTTGAAGATATGAACCTTTTGCAAAATTTACTTAGTGAGAGATTTTCTAGAAAATTTCACCTTAAGACTCCAAAACTTGGCGAAAAAAAAGCTTTGTGCGAACTTGCACTAGAAAATGCAAAAATAAACATACAAAAACACTTAAAAAGTGATGATTATTTATTTTTGAAAGAATTAAAAGAATTTTTTAACCTACAAAATTATCCTAACTATATAGAAATTTTTGACAATTCTCATATGCAAGGTGAGGCAAATGTTGGTGCTTTGGTAGCCTATAAAGATGGAAAATTTGATAAAAGTTCTTATAGACACTACCATTTATCCTATAAAAATGATTATGATCAAATGCTTCAAACTCTTAGTAAAAGAGCTATGTCATTTGATAAAAATCCTCCGCCTGATTTATGGTTAATTGATGGGGGAGATGCTTTATTAAAGCTAGCAAATGATATCATCAAAAGTTCTGGGGCAAATGTAGATATTTTAGCTATTTCTAAAGAAAAAATAGACGCAAAAGCTTATAGAGCAAAAGGAAGTGCGAAAGATAAAATTTATACTCAAGAAGGCAAAATTCAACTTTCAACTGATGATAAAAAATTACAATTTTTGCAAAAATTACGTGATGAAGCACATCGCTTTGCAATTAGTTTTCATCAAAAAACAAAAAGAAAACAAGATTTACAAAGTTCTAGGTTAATGCAACTTGGAATTTCCCAAGGATATATTAAAAAATTTTTAGATTATTATGGTAGTTTTGATGAAATTAGCAAAGCCAGCTTTGATGAATTAAAATCACTTTCCAATGTAAAAATAGCTAAATTAATCAAGGAAAATTTATGATATTATTTATTAGTCTTTTGACTTTAATTTTATGTTTTTTAAATTATTATTTTTTATACCCTATCGATCAAAAACTATTCTTCATTTATACTTTTATGAGTATTTTGATTTTTATCATTGCATGCATTTATATAATCTTAAAAAATCAAAAAATCAAAAAAAATAAAATTTTGACCCAAGAAATTGAAAAATATCTTTCTCTACCAAAATCAAATTCTTTAGAAGAATTAAAAGAAAATTTAAAACTATCGTTTGATTTAATCAATAAGCAACTACAAGATCAAAAACTACAAAATCAACTTACGCAAAAAGATTTTCAATATCTTATTCAAGGTTTAAATTACTTACAAACAGATAACTTATGCACACTAAAACCAATTTTACAACAATACCAGCACAATAAAATTCCTATAAACGATTGTTTTGAAAATATACATGCAGGTATTATAAACAACAATATTATTGAAAATTTTCTTTTGCAATGTATATTATCAAATATAGGAATTAGTAGTGAAATTATAAAGGATTACAAGGAAAAGAAATTTAGCCTTATTATCTCAAAAGAAAAGGTTGATGATATTTTAAATTTTACTTTTACTAAAATTTGTGCTGAAGATATTATTAATTTTTTAAATGCCAATTTCACACAAGAAACTTACAAAAAAAGAAATTCTCATAATGTTTTAATTTTTAAATCTACTAGTTTTGAAAACGATCTTATTTTAAATATAACCAATCAATTTTGCCAAAACAACCAAACTGTAAATAATTTAAGTGATTTTAAAAAAACTTTACAATTAAATTTCAAATTGATTTTAATTGATTATGAAGTTATAAAATTTGATTTTACATATATCAGTCAAATTTTGCAAGAATATAAAATAAAAAATCCACAAAATGCCATTTTACTTTTTTCCAAAGATAGAGTTAAAAACTGTGATTTTGCCAATATAATCTTAAATGATATTAACAAAAATAAATGGTTGGCATTATTAAAAAAATATATTAATCAAGCTTAGTTCTATGATTTATAGCTTTATGCAAAGATATAAAATCAACATTTTCTAAACTCACACCACTTGGGATACCTTGAGCTATTTGCGAAAAACTTAAATTTAAATCTTTTAATTTTTCCTCAATAAAAAAAACAATAGCATCAGAATTTAGGCCTTGTGTGAAAGCAAAAAATATTTCTGTAGTTTTATTATACTCAATCATACTTCTTAATTTTGCAATATTTTCCTCACTTGTATCATCAAGTACAAAATAAAGCCCATCATAACTTCTGCTATCTTCTAAAACCAAAACATCTTTAGAATTTTGAACTATACAGATAATATTACGATTTCTTTCTATATTAGAACAAACTTCGCATAATTCATTTTCACTTAAAGCACCACATTGTGTGCATTTTTTTATCATTCTTATGGATTCTTCAATATGATAAGCAAGCTTAGAGCCTAATAAAGGATCTTTTATGCAAACATGATATGCAAGCCTTAAAGCAGATTTCTTTCCTATGGTAGGCAATGCAGAAAAAGCAGCTATTAACTCATTAAATTTTTCTAAGCCCTTCAAAATTATTTCAACCTTGAAAAAACAATTTTAAAAGTATGATAACCATCTTCATAACTGTAGGTTAAATTATAACCATGAAGATTGCAAATATTATTAATAATATAAAGTCCTAGTCCCATTCCTTCTACTTGGGTATTATGCTCTCTTACAAAAGGTTTTAAATAATAATCAAAAGTTTTTTTAAGTTGAATTCCCTTGTTTCTAACAATAATATAATCCCCAGAGCATATAATCTCGCAAGCTTTATCAACTGAATACTTAATAGCATTATCAATTAAATTTTTAAGCATTAAAGAAAAGAGCTCTAGATCAGCAATTATCATAGTATCCTCTTTATAAGTAATCTTTACTTTTTGATAAAAATCATCTCTCATTAAATAATCTTCAGCCTGCTCTAAAATCAAACTCAAATGATAGGTTTGCAAATTAAGCTGACAATTTCTTGATAAAACTTTTTCAATTTTTCCAAATTCATCTATTAACAATTCAAGTCTTTCAAAAATCGCCACCAAACGATCTTTTTGCTTTTGATTATCTAGCATTTCACAAACTATTCTACCTTTACCAATAGGTGTTTTAAGCTCATGCATAATCATTCTTAAAAAAAACTGTCTTGATTTTACAAGCTCTTGAATTTTATTGATAGCATGATCAAATTCAAAAGATATTTCTGAAATTTCATCATTAATCTGAGAGTATTCAGATAAAGGTTCAATTTTACCTGCACTAATATTTTTAATTTTCTTTTTTAGAATTTTTAAAGGCATTAAAGATCTTAATACTGAAAAATATAAAAATATAATCAAAATCAAACTAAAAAAGAAACTTAATAAAAATAAATATTCTAAACGCGTAGAAGCACTTAATTCATAAAGATATTTTGCATTCAATCTTTCTACATAGAAAAAAATTTGATTATGATAAATAATAGAAGAAAAACTTCCATACAAAGAATTAATCCTAAATACCTTTTCACCTTTTGCAATGATATGTTTTATATTACGCTCATTTTCAACTAATTTAAAAGATTTAGAAAGAAGATACTCATGTATTGAAAAATCTTCTTTTCTTTCTAGGTTATATATTATTTTTTCTACAATTTCTTTTTGTCTTCCTTGTTCGTTAGTTAAATAAGAATCAATCTGAACCTTTCCTAAAAGCACAAACAAGGCACAAACAAATAAAAAAGCTGTTGCAAAAAGAACGGTGATTTTAAGATTAATAGTTACTTTCATCCTATTAATTTATATCCTATTCCTCTAACTGAAAAAATATGTTTTGGTGCTTTTGAGCTATCGCCAATTTTAGTTCTAAGTCTACCAATAATAACATCCAAGCTTTTAGAGTCTTTATCTTTTAAGCTTTTACAGTGATACACAAGTTGTTCTCTGCTAACCGAAAAACCATGTTGTCTTATCATATAGCTTAAAATTTCATACTCAGCAGGAGTTAAAACCAAAACCTCATCATTGTAACTTATCTCATGTCTTTTTTCATCAATTTTAAATGCTGAATTGATTATTTTCTCAGGAGTTTCATTGGTTCGTTTAGAACGACGAATCAAACTCATAATTCTTGCGTGCATTTCTTTTGGATCATATGGTTTTGGCAGGTAATCATCTGCACCTATTTGAAGTCCTACAATTTTATCACTCAAATCACTTCTAGCTGAAGAAATAATAATAGGAATACTATATTTTTCTCTTATTTCACGACAAACTTCAAGACCATCAAGTCCAGGTAAAGTTAAATCAAGAATTAAACAATCATAGTTTTTTATACCAGCACTCATTCCCAAATATGGATCTTCATAATTAGTAACTTTTATATTAAACTGGGCCAAATATTCTGCCAAAAACTCTGCAAAATCTGGATCATCTTCGATCATTAAAACATTAATCATCTCTACCCCTTTAGTGAAAATATGTTACGAACTTAACATTATAACACATAATTTAACTATTCATTTATTTTTTTGCTAAAATTACAATATTAATTTTTCAAGAGAGGAAAAAAGTGGAACTTAATTATTATGAAATACTAGAAATTTCCCGAACTTCAGATAAAGAAACCATAAAAAAAGCATACAGAAAGATGGCTTTAAAATATCATCCTGATAGAAATCAAGGAGATAAAGAAGCGGAAGAGAAATTTAAGCTTGTAAATGAAGCTTATGAGGTGCTTAGCAATGATGAAAAAAGAAGCATATATGATAGATACGGAAAAGAAGGGCTTAAAGGTCAAGCCGGTGGTTTTGGTGGTTTTGGAGATGTTGATTTAGGGGATATATTCTCGAGCTTTTTTGGAGATGGATTTGGTTTTGGCAGCTCAACGCGTAAAAAAGAAAAAGGAAATAAATATCCTCAAGATTTAAAAATAACAACAAAAATTAGCTTTAAAGAAGCTGTTTTTGGCTGTAAAAAAAAGATCGATTTTACCTATAAAAGTTTTTGTAAATCATGCAAAGGAAGTGGTTCAGAAAATGGAAAATTAGATACTTGTCCTCATTGCGGAGGAAAAGGGCAAGTTGGTGTTAGACAAGGCTTTATGACCTTTGTGCAAAGCTGCGATCATTGTAAAGGTAGCGGTCAGATTATAAAAGATAAATGCAAAACATGTCATGGTAATGGCTATGAAGAAATAAAAGATCATATAGAACTTGATATACCAGAAGGCATAGACAGCGGTATGAGTCTTAGAGTACAAAATAAAGCAAATGAGCTTCCAAATTCTTCTCAAAGAGGTGATTTATATATCAAAATCATCGTAGAAGATGATGATAAATTTATCAGACATGATGATGATATCTATACCATAGTACCTGTATTTTTTACCCAAGCTGCTCTTGGAAAAACTATTAAAGTATCCACTATAAGAGGAGAGGCTGATCTTAAACTTCCAGTCGGTGCAAAAGATAAACAAAAATTCGAATTAGCCAACGAAGGTGTTAAAAATATTCACAATGGAAAATTAGGCTCACATATTGTACAAATTGAAATAAAATTTCCAAAAACGCTTACTGATGAACAAAAAAATCTACTATTACAGCTTGAGAAAAGTTTTGGCTTAGCAGATGAAGAAGACTTTATAGAACAAGAAAGTTTGTTTGATAAAATCAAATCTTGGTTTAGCCACTAAGGAAGTTTTAAAGCCATTTCCATGGCTTTAAAAATTTCTTCTGTTTTTTGACATTCTAAAAATAACTCAAGAGCAAAAACACCTTGCCATAAAAGCATTTGTGTACCATCTTTTATTTTTAAGCCATTTTCTCTTGCTAATTTTAAAAAAGGTGTATTTTTACCATATATCACATCAAAAGCATATTTGGCATGTTGAAAAATACTTTTTAAAATCTCTTCTTGGCAAGGTAATTTCTCATCATTTAAACCTGCACTAGTCGTATTGATAATCAAATCAAATTTTTTACTTAAATCAAGTTGGGCATATAAAAAACATGGATAATCAGTTAATTTTACAAATCTAGCACTAGAGCGATTTGTTATTGTAACTTCAATATTTCTAGATTTTAAAGCATAAGCTAAAGCTTTTGCTGTACCCCCAGCACCCAAAATCAAAGCATTTTTGATAAAAGAAAAATCCTCAATTGCTTTTAAAAATCCCAAATAATCTGTATTATAAGCATAAATTTTATTATCTTTATTTAATAAAGTATTAGCAGAGCCTATATGTATAACACTTTCATCTTTAAAATCAGCTATTTTATAAGCTGCTTCTTTAAAAGGTATGGTGATATTAGCACCATCTAACTTTTGAATAATCTCTTTTAGTTTTGCTTTATCTTTTAGATGATATCTTGTATAAACTGCGTCTTCTTTGAGTGTTTGCAAGGCATTATTATGCATTCTTGGAGATTTAGAATGCATAATAGGATCACCTATAACTGCAAAAGTTTTCATTTTACTCTAAATGTAAAAGCACCTTTTGCAATTTTAGAACGTATTTTTTCTAATTCGGTCTTTACTTCACTCTCTTTATAAGGTCCAACTAAAACTTTCGTTAGCTCTTTGCCATTTACTGTTGTTTTATAAATTTTATAATCATATCCATTTTCTTTAAGTATATTTAATTCTTTTGATTTAGGATCTAAACTATTTAAAGAAAAAACTTGAATATAAGCACCTGAAGGAAGTTGTGTTTGAATATTTGGTGTTTTGATACTTTCAAATAATTCATTTGTATTGCTTTGCTCTGGAGCTTTTTGCTGCTCAACTATATTATTTTTTGGTTTTTCGGAAGGTTTTTGAGTTGGTTTTTCTATAGATTTAATCTCTTCTTGTTTTTCTTCCACCTTAGCTGGCTCTTCTTTTGGCTCTATTGTAGTAATTTGATCTAAAACACTATTACTTGGAACTTCTTGCTTTTCCTCTATAGAAGTATTTGTATCACTCAGAGAGCTTTCTTCTTTTAATTTTCTAGCTAAAGCCTCAAATTCATCTTCTTCTTTAGTGCTATCTGTAATAGATAAAGAATTAAAATTATTTTCATAAGTAGCTTGCTCTTGTGGCTCTGATGGCATTTGCAATGTTTTTTCTTCACCTGGATCATTAATTAGCTTCATTGCTATCATAACAACCAAAAATACAATGATTAAAATAATTGATCTAAGTAAAATTTTTTTAAGCTTTTCACTTTTATTACTTTTTTGTAAAATAATATCATCAAATTCATTTTTGTTATTTTCTTCCATTTTTCATCCTTTCAAAAAATTACATATGTTTAGACCAAGAAGCACCGCGTTCTTTTTGATAAACTTCATAAGGCAAGGTTAATATATTAAATTCTCTAGGTATATCCATACTAGGAAAAACTTTCCACTCTACAGGTATTTTTTGAGAAAAAAGTAAAGATAATTTTGAACCCAAAGAACAAGCCTCGTTAAAGGTTGTATGCCCTTTATGGATATATAAATGCAAGTGATTATTAGTTCTTGTTCTATAAGCGGTAAAATTAATAAAACCTTCTTCTCTTAAAACAAGTTGCGCTCTATGCCAAAAACGCTCTGCATTAAAACCATTATAATCAAATACAATATTTTCAACCTTATCAAAACTATTAATCAAAGAATGTGCCACGATTATCTTTTTTTCCATATGCTCTTGTATAACACTAGCAGTTAATGGAGCGTTGACTTTCTCAAATTTATCAAAGAAAATTCTACCCTTGTATTCATATTTATTTACTATAGTATCACGCTTTATATAATAATGGCTTGTAACCATTTTAATTAAAGCTAAATCCATTGTTGTAATCAAAATAAAGCCCTTTCATAAATAATAAAATTACTTGCCAAATCCTTCAGTTTAACCTTGATTTCCTCTTGTAGTTTAGTATTTTGTATATCATCTAAAATATCAGCTATATAATTTGCAACAATAGTAATTTGCTCTTCCTTAAAGCCTCTTGCTGTTAAAGCCGCTGTTCCAAGTCTTAAACCACTCGTTACAAAAGGACTTCTAGTTTCACCTGGAACAGTATTTTTATTAGCTGTAATACCTGCTCTTTCTAGTGCTAAATCCGCATCTTTACCACTAAATTCTTTATTTAAAAAGCTTAATAAAATCAAATGATTATCAGTGCCACCGCTAACTAAATCATATTTTCTATCTATTAAAACTTGCGCCAAAGTAGCAGTATTTCTAATGATTTGCTTAGCATAAATTTTCCACTCATCGCTTAAATTATATTTAAACCCAACTGCCTTAGCAGCAATTACATGCATTAATGGACCACCTTGAATACCTGGAAAAATTGCGGAATTGATTTTTTTAGCAATTTCTTCATCATTACACATAATAATCCCACCCCTTGGGCCTCTTAAAGTCTTATGTGTTGTAGAGCTTACAACATGAGCATAAGGGAATGGACTAGGATGCTCACCTGCTACAACCAAACCTGCAATATGCGCAATATCAGCAAACAAGTATGCACCAACCTCATCTGCTATTTCTCTAAATTTAGCAAAATCAATCACTCTAGGATAAGCACTAGCACCACAAACAATAAGTTTTGGCTTAACTTCTTTTGCTATCTCTCTAACTTTATCATAATTAATTCTTCCATCAAGCTCAACTCCATAAAAAAAGCTTTCATAAACCTTTCCAGAAGAACTTACTTTAGAACCATGAGTTAGGTGTCCTCCATGGCTTAAATCCATACCCAAAATTCTATCACCTGGATTTAACAATGCCATATATACACCTTGATTTGCTTGTGAGCCCGAATTAGGTTGCACATTGGCAAAATTACAATTAAAAAGTTTTTTACATCTTTCTATAGCAATCGTTTCAATCTCATCTACAAATTCACATCCACCATAATATCTTTTACCAGGATAGCCTTCTGCATATTTATTTGTTAAAATACTTCCCATTACCTCCATAACTTCTGGTATGGTAAAATTTTCACTTGCTATCATTTCAAGACCATCGCATTGTCTTGCTAACTCTTTTTGGGTTAAATCAAAAATTTCTTTATCAAAATTTTCCAACATTTACTCTCCTTTTATCTCATTTTTAAGTGGTCTCATGGCTGGGAAAAGCACTACATCACGAATTGATTTTTTATTAATTAAAAGCATAATCAATCTATCTATTCCTATACCTTGC
Organism: Campylobacter sp. W0066.2; assembly: GCF_024723515.1. Classification (NCBI taxonomy): domain Bacteria; kingdom Pseudomonadati; phylum Campylobacterota; class Epsilonproteobacteria; order Campylobacterales; family Campylobacteraceae; genus Campylobacter; species Campylobacter sp. W0066.2. Next base: position 21,772 of record NZ_JANQCV010000013.1, read on the forward strand.
CCTGCAGTTGGTGCCATGGCATAACCTAATGCATTAACAAAATCCTCATCCATTTCACATGCTTCTTCATCACCTGCATTTTTTGCTTCAATTTGCTTTAAAAATCTCTCATATTGATCTAGAGGATCATTAAGCTCATTAAATCCATTAGCAATTTCTCTACCTGCGATAAACAACTCAAATCTTTCAGCAATATCTGCATCTTTATCACTTCTTCTAGATAAAGGACTTATAGAAATAGGAAAATCTATCACAAAAGTAGGATCAATCAATTTATCTTCAACATAATTATCAAAAAGTTCAGCTTGTAAATGACCTAATTCCAATTTTTCATTGGCTTCAAATCCATCTTTTTTTAGCTTTTCCAAAATTAATTCTTTATTATTAATAAGCTCATCATCCAAACCGCCATATTTTTTTAATGCGTCTTTATAAGTAATTCTTTCAAATGGCTTAGAAAAATCAATTATTTTTTCATCAAATTCAAGTTTTTTATCTAATTTTAATCTATCTAAAAGCATAGCAAAAAGCTCTTCTGTTAAATCCATTAAATCATGATAATTATGATAAGCCCAATAAAACTCGATTGTAGTAAATTCAGGATTATGTGTTAAATCCATCCCTTCATTTCTAAAACATCTATTAATCTCATAAACCGCCTCAAAGCCACCTACAATCAAACGTTTTAGATATAACTCTGGAGCAATTCTTAAAAATCTTTCCACACCCAAAGCATTGTGATAAGTTACAAAAGGCTTTGCATTTGCTCCTCCTGCAATAGGATGCATCATTGGTGTTTCAACTTCCAAAAATCCTTTGTTATCAAAAAAAGATCTAATGTAAGAAACGATTTTAGAACGCAAAATAAAATCTTTTCTCACCTCACTATTCATAATCATATCAAGATATCTTTTTCTATATCTTTGCTCAATATCTGTCAGTCCATGATATTTTTCCGGTAAAGGCACTATAGCTTTTGTAGCTATTTGAATTTGTTCTACATGAAGACTAAATTCTCCTGTTTTTGTCATAAAAGGAAAACCTTTAACCAAAACAATATCTCCTACTTCAAGATATTTTTTTAAAATGGCAAAGTATTCTTCCCCTAAAATGTTTTGATTGAAATAAATTTGTAAATTATCTTGTTCATCTTCTATATTAGCAAATACTGATTTACCAGCTATTCTAAGAAGCTTTAATCTTCCTGCTAATACTCCATGAGCATTTTCATCACGCTGATTTTCTATATCTTTAATATAGATGAATTTAGCCTTATATTCACTTATACTCATTTCTTTTTTTAAAAAGTGTGGATAAGGGTTGATTCCTAGTTTTTTTAACTCTTGCGCTTTTTGAATTTTTTGTTGCTCTAAAATATTATCAAACATTAAATATACCTTTATTTTTTACTACATTGTGGACATAGGCCATAAAGTTGCATTAAATGTCCTGTTAATTTAAAATTATATTCTTTTGCGATTAACATTTGTTGCTGTTCGATAATAGGATTTTCAAATTCTACAATCTCGCCACAACTTTTACAAATCAAATGATCATGGTGAGGTTTATTTGCAAGTTCAAATTTCTTCCCTGAAGCACCAAAAGATATAGAAGTAGCCATACCGGATTCTTCTAACAAATTTAAAGTTCTATAAACTGTTGCAATGCCTACATTTAATTCGGGATTTTTTTGCTTTATTTCTACATATAGACTTTCTGGAGTATAATGCATATCGCTATTATATAAAGTTTTTAAAAGCACTTCTCTTTGTTTAGTATATTTTAGACCATTATCTTTAAGTGTTTTTTTAAAACGCTCAAGCAAAACATCATATTCAATATTTTCAATTTGCATTATTTACCTCCGAATTTAGACTTAAATTAGAATCTATAATTTGTTCTTGTATTTTATCTAAACCATTTTGAGTAAAATCAGTATTCATTATAAAATCACCTGTTTGTCTAAGTAGATCTAATGTATAACTATTTTTAGCATATTTTTCTAAGTTTGCATTTAAAAATTCTATATTATTAATACAAGCCACTAAAATTGCAAAAATCAAAAATATTTTAGCGCTACCAAATAAAAATCCACCTATACGATCTATAAAACCAAGACCACTCATACTAAAAATCTTTGATAATATATTTCCTAAAGCCATACAAGCTACCCAAATTACAATTAACAAAACCAAAAATCCTGCAAAAATCGCAAGATTTTCGTTTTCAATTGCATAAAAATTATTATTAATAATTTCTGCTACTTCTTTAGCATATCTTGAAGCAAGTAAAACCCCACCAACTATGCCTAATAAACCAAAAATTTCCTTAAATAAGCCACTTACCAAACCTTTTAAACCTAAAATCGCAGTTAAACCTAAAACAAATACATCAAACCAAGAAAAATTTTCCATCTATATTAAACTCCAAATATTTTATTCAATTATCTTAGGGACTATAAAAAATCCATCCTGAGAATTTGGAGCATGCTTGCTAAGCATATCTATCACATCAGATTTTCTACTTTCATCTAGTCTAAATGGAGTTGCAGCATTTGTAGTGCTAGTCATAGCTTCAACATCATCAAGTTTTAACTCATCTAATTTTTCTACAAAATTAACAATCTGACTTAATTGTTCTTCTAATTCTTGTCTTTTCTCATCAGCAATTTTTAAAGCACTTAGCTTTTCAAGTTTGGTTAATAATTTATCATCAATTTGCATAATTTACCTTAATCTTAATTTTTAACTCAAGAAAACTCTTTTTAGGTTAAAAATTATAACATAAAATCATTTATTTTTTCATTTTTATATGTTACAATTATAGACTTAAAACAATAAATAATATTTATTCTTGCTAAAAAAGGGAAAATATGGCTTTAAAAGAAAACCTAAAAGCGGTTCAAGCAGAATTAAGCTCTCAAGAGCAAATGATGGAAAATTTTATCAAATCTGAGCGCTTTATAAAAAAATACAAATACTATTTCATTGTAATCATTGTACTTTTAATCGCATATCTTAGCGGAAGTTATTTTTACAATCTAAAACAAGAAAGTAATATTCAAGAAAGTAATATAATTTTTAACAACTTATTGAAAAATCCTTCAGACCAAAAATTACTTGAAGAATTAAAACAAAAAAATGCAAATCTATACACCATATTCATGATGAGTCAAAACAATCAAGATCTTAATCAAACTTTAATTCTTAACATAGATCCTTTGTTAAAACAAATAGTGCTTGCTCAAAACAATCAAAAATCAGACTTTTTGAAAGATTATAATACCTTATTAGTAGGTTTTGATTTTCTAAAACAAAACGATTTTAAAAATGCAGATATAGAATTTAATAAAATACCTATAAATTCTCCTTTATGGCAGATTATTACAAGCTTAAAACATTATCAAGGAATAAAATGAAACACTTTTATTTATTTATCATTGCTTTAATATTTTTTAGTGCTTGTGGCACAAAAAGGGAGTATTACCAACCAACGCAAGCAGAACAGCTTCCTTATAGCTCTCAAAGTATTAATGGTAAAATTATAAATTTCAATAACAATATAGCACAATTAAGCAATAATTCCTTTATAGATACTATGGGAAATATTATTAATTTTAAACTAGATAAAAATTACCATATTATAAATATGCAACAAGAAGAGGTTCTTATTGGCGATGATAATGGAAATTTTAAGATTTTAAATTTACAAGGTGATGAATTATTTTCTCATAAATTTAATGAAAGTATAGTGAGTGCAAGTATAGATGGAGATGATATAGCTTTAATTTTAGCTAGCAATACCTTAGTATATGCAAATAAAAATCTTGGTATTAAAATGCTTCAAAATCTTGGTACGGCTTATGCTCAGGATAGTCGCTATGCTAATCCTTATTTTTTAAATACCATTATTATATATCCTATGCTTAATGGAAAATTAGCCATACTTAATAAAAGCACACTAAAAGTGAGTAAAGAAATTTTAGTAAGTAGTGAGGAATTTTTTAACAATATCATCTATCTTCATGTTAAAAATGATACTATGGTTGCTGCAACTGCACAAAAAATCATCGTTGTTACTCCAAATAGAACCTTATATTTAAACGAAAATATTAAAGAAGTAAACACTAATGATAATGAAATTTTTGTACTAACAAAAGATGGAAGAGTTATTAAAAATGATTATAATCTTAGAAAAATCGATGAAGTAAAATTTCAATTTGCTCTATTTTCCAAAAGCACCTTGTACAATAACTCTTTGTATATTTTTGAAAAAACAGGTTATTTGATCAAGCTAGATACAAATTTGAAAGATTATACAGTATATAAACTAAGTGAAGCCGTTGATAAAAAAAGTTTTATGGCTAATGGTAAATTTTTCTTTCAAAATAAATTTTTACAATTAAACTAAAATGAATCAAGAGCTTAGTGATATTCTTATAAAATATGGGATTGTTTTAAAAAATACTAAATCCTTAAATATCCATGCTTTTAGTAAAAAGAAAAAATTAATTTGTATTTATGGAGAGAATACAAATAAACAGTGTTGTTTGATTTTATTTTCTTTTGCAAAAAGTAAAATTTTAACAAAAGAATGTCTAGAATTTGAAAGTATTTTTCAAAATATAAACCAAACTCTAAACTTAAATTTTCAAAATTATTTTATATTTCACCAAGCTTTAATTTGTTCTAAAGCAAAAGAATATCTAGCTACTAAAGGGATTAAAAATTATGCTTTTATGTGATATTGGTAATACAACCGCTAGTTTTCTGAATGAGCAAAAATTTTATTCTATGAGTATTGAGCAGTTTTTACAATACGAACCTACACAAAAAGTATTTTATATCAATGTAAATCCAAATTTAGAGCAAAGATTAGAACAAAATCCTTTATTTATCAATCTTGCCCCATATTTTAATTTTGATACTATTTATGAGAATTTAGGGGTTGATAGAATAGCAGCATGTTACACTATAGAAGATGGTGTTGTAGTTGATGCGGGTTCTGCAATAACTGTAGATATTATTTCTAATTCTATTCATCTTGGGGGATTTATACTCCCAGGTATTGAAAGCTATAAAAAGTCTTTTTCCAATATTTCATCACGTTTAAGATACGAGCTAAACACACAGATTAATTTTGATGCTTTCCCTCAAAGAACCGTTGATGCTTTAAGTTATGGAGTTTTTAAAAGCATATATTTACTTATAAAAGATAGTGCATATGATAAAAAATTATATTTTACAGGCGGAGATGGGCAATTTCTTGCAAATTTTTTCGACTATGCAATTTATGATAAATTTTTAATTTTTAGAGGTATGAAAAAAGCTGTTTGTGAAAATTTTATACTTTAAAATTTATTTCTATACCCAAGCGCTTGAAATTATAAAAATTTATTTACTCAAAACAACTATATTTTGATATTATTAACAAAATCAAACACACAAAAGGAATTGATAACAATGGATCAAAAACATTTTGATACCGTGGTAATTGGCGGTGGGATTTCTGGTGCTGCAGTATTTTACGAGCTGGCTAGATACACAAATATTCAAAATATTGCTTTGTTAGAAAAATACAATAGCGCTGCAACTTTAAATAGCCATAGCACAAGCAATTCACAAACTATCCACTGTGGTGATATAGAGACAAATTACACTTTAGAAAAAGCAAAAAAAGTTAAAACAACAGCAGATATGATTGTAAAATATGGTCTTTTGCAAAATGCACAAAATAAGTTTATGCACTCACACCAAAAACTCGCACTTGCAGTTGGAGACAAAGAATACGAGTATATGAAAAATAGATATGAAGAATTTAAAGAATTATATCCTTATATTAAATTTTATACTAAAGATGAAATTAAGCAAATAGAACCTAATGTTGTATTAGGCGAAGATGGCATAAATGATAGAACCGATGAAGTAGTAGCTATGGGTGTAGAAGCAGGAGCGGTTTATACTACAGTAGATTTTGGCTTGATGAGTCAAAATCTTATAGAACAAGCTTGCAAACAAGGAAAAAATACTCATGTTGCCTATAATCAAGAAGTTGTGTTTATAGAAAAAAAAGATGATATTTTTTATATTAAAACAAAAGATTTTAAAGAATATAGCGCGAAATCTATTATAGTAAATGCAGGAGCGCATTCTTTATTTTTAGCACATAAAATGGGTATAGGTTTAGACAAATCTTGCTTTCCGGTTGCAGGAAGTTTTTATATGTCTAAAAGAAAAATTTTAAATGGTAAAGTTTACATGGTGCAAAATCCAAAACTACCATTTGCTGCGCTACATGGTGATCCTGATTTATTAGCTAATATGAATACACGCTTTGGCCCTACTGCCTTAGTTATCCCTATGTTAGAAAGATACCATGGTTTTAAATCACTACCTGAATTTTTCAAAACACTTAACTTAGACATGAATGTAGTCAAAATTTGCCTTAATCTTTTTAAAGATTCTACTATTAGAAATTATATTCTTTATAATTATTTGTTTGAAATTCCTTATATTAACAAAAGACTTTTTGTAAAAGATGCCAAAAAAATAGTTCCTAGTTTAAAAACAGATGATATTTACTATGCTAAAAACTTTGGCGGAGTGCGTCCTCAAGTGCTTGATAAAAAGGCAGGAGAATTAATGCTTGGTGAAGCAAGTATCACTGAAATTCCAGGTATAATTTTCAATATGACACCAAGTCCAGGTGCTACAAGCTGTCTTGGTAATGGCTATAGAGATGCAAAACTTATTTGTCAGTACTTGGGTGCTAATTTTAATGAGGATTTATTTACTAGCGAACTACTATAAAAAGGATAAGAAATGTTAAAAAAAACAAAAATAGTTGCAACGATTGGACCAGCAAGTGAAAACGAAGCTACAATAAGACAAATGATTATTAATGGGGTGAATGTTTTTCGTTTAAATTTTTCACATGGAACCCATGAGTATCATAGTCAAAATCTGACTACTATTAGAAAAGTAGCAACTGAACTTAATGCAAGAATTGGAATTTTACAAGATATTAGTGGACCAAAAATTAGAACCTTAAAAATTCCAGAAGCTTTTGAATTAAAAAATGGAGATAGACTAGACTTTTACAAGGATACTTTTGAAGGAGAAAAACTTTCTAATGAACATTATAAAGTCTGTATTAATCATCCTGAAATTCTTTCAATGCTAAAGGTAGGAGAATACATCTATCTTTGTGATGGCTCCATCAAAACTAAAGTAGTGCAAGTTGAAAAAGATTTTATTCAAACCCAAGTAGAAAATAACGGGGTGCTTAGTTCAAACAAGGGAATTAATTTTCCTAATACAAAAATTAATATCGATGTTATCACCCAAAAAGATAAAGACGATCTTGCATGGGGTATTAAAAATGATGTTGACTTTTTAGCCATATCTTTTGTGCAAAATGCTCATGATATTGATGAAGTTAAAAAAATACTTGATGAAAATAATGCTAAAATTGCTATTTTTGCAAAAATAGAAAAATTTGATGCTGTTGAAAATATCGATGAAATCATAAATTGTAGTGATGGTATAATGGTAGCAAGAGGGGATTTGGGCATTGAAGTGCCTTATTATAGAGTGCCAAATATACAAAAACTCATCATTAAAAAAGCTAACGAGGCTAATAAACCTGTCATCACTGCCACTCAAATGCTTTTTTCTCTTGCAAAATCAAAAACTGCCACAAGAGCTGAAATTTCAGATGTTGCTAATGCAGTACTTGATGGCACTGATGCAGTTATGCTTAGCGAAGAAAGTGCAGTGGGGATTGATCCGGCAAATGCGGTTGATATTATGACTCAAACCATTATAGAAACAGAAAAAAACTATCCTTATGAAAAATTTGAAAGCTTTAAATGTTTCAATGAAACCGATATCATTGCTAAATCAAGCACACAATTAGCTACTGATTTAAATGCAAATGCAATTTTTACCATCACAAGCAGTGGTGCTTCTGCAGTTAAAACAGCAAGATATCGTCCAAAAATGGATATCATAGCTATTACTCATTCTAAAAAAGCTTTAAATTTTTTAAGTATAGTTTGGGGAGTTCAACCTGCTATATTGATAGAAAAGCATGAAAATTTAACAGAACTTTTAAGCAATTCTGTAAAACTTGGAGTTGAAAAAGGCCTTATAAAAAAAGATGGGGTTTACACTCTTACTGCAGGATTTCCAGTAGGTGTTGCAGGAAGTACAAATTTAATTAGAATTTTACAAAAAGATCAAATTGAATATTATTTAAGTTTGGGAAAATAACCCAAACTTAATATTCTTCTTCTATCAAATCACATAAGCAGTGTATGATTAAAATATGCATTTCTTGAATTCTAGCCGTATCATCGCTTGGAATGACTATATTATATTCACATAATGCATTCATCACTCCACCACCCTTTCCACTAAGTCCTATACATTTAACACCAACTTCTTTGGCTTTTTCAAAAGCTTTGACCACATTTGAACTTTTTCCACTAGTAGAAATTCCAATCAATACATCATTATCACTAGCTAAAGCTTCAACTTGTCTTGAAAAAACAAATTCAAAACCATAATCATTTCCTATAGCACTTAAAGCAGAAGTATCAGTGCTTAGGGCAATAGCAGCTAAAGCCTTTCTTTCTTTTTTATATCTTCCACTAAGTTCAGCTGCAAAATGTTGGCTATCTGCAGCGCTTCCACCATTTCCACAAATTAAAATTTTCCCTCCGTTTTCCAAACATACTTTTAACTCTTGAGCAACCATAGCAATTTGCTCTTTTAAATTCAAACTTTGTTCTAAAGTTTTTTGATGTTGAATAAATTCCTTTTCAATTTTATTTATCATTTGTAATCCTATTAATTATATTAGTAGTGCTAAATCCATCTTCAAAGTCAATCAATTCTACTTTTTTTACTAAATTTGAGCCCGCTACTTCTTTGCCTTTATAATCAGCTCCTTTAACTAACACATCAGGCTTTAAAAACTCTATTAATTCATAAGGAGTATCTTCATTAAAAATCACTACATAATCTACAAAATACATACTCGCAAGCATACATGCACGTTGGAACTCTAAATTTATAGGTCTTGAGCTTCCTTTTAGTCTTTTTACGCTTTCATCTGAATTTAAACCTACAACTAAGATATCTCCTAATTTTTTAGCTTTTTCAAGATATTTTATATGACCATAATGCATAATATCAAAACATCCGTTGGTAAAAACTACTTTTTGATTTTGTATTAATTTTACAAGCTCTTCTTTGCTTTTAATTTTATCTTCAAAAGAAGCTTTTTTTAGATTTTTAATCTCTTCTAAACTTACACTCACACTTCCTACTTTTGCTACCACAACAGCTGCTGCATCATTTGCTAGCTCGCACGCTTTTACAATATCAACTTTTAAGGCTAAAGCATAAGCAAGCATAGCTATAACACTATCTCCAGCTCCTGTTACATCATAAACTTCCAAGGCTTTTGCAGGAATAATATACAATTTTTCATCAAAAAGTGCTATTCCTTCTTCAGATAAAGTTATAATAGAATAAGCTAGATTTAAATCATCTTTTAATTTTTTTAAAGCTTTTTCTAAATTATCAATTTTTTCTACACCCAAAGCTTGAATGGCTTCTTTTTTATTTGGAGTTAGCAAGGTTGCATTTTGATATTTGCTAAAATCACTTCCTTTTGGGTCAATCAAAATAGGTAAATTTAAAGTATTTGCATGCTCTATCAAAGCCTTTGTAACTTTTGAAGTTAAAGCTCCTTTAGCATAATCGCTCAAAATAATCGCATCATAATCTTTTGCGATTTTTTTATACTCTTGAATAATTTTATCTTCTAATTTAGTGTCAAAATCATTCTCATCATCAAGTCTTAAAACTTGCTGAGAATGTGATAAAACCCTGCTCTTAAGAGGGGTTTTTCTACCTTTTTCTACTAATAATTTTGCATTTAAATTCTCTTTTAAAAATCTCCCACTCTCATCATCACCCACAAGCCCCAAAGCAAAAACCTCAGCGCCAAGACTTTTTAAATTTGCATATACATTGCCAGCCCCACCTAGTCTTTTATCTTCTTTTTGTGATTTCATCACCATTACAGGAGCTTCTGGAGAAATTCTAGTGCAATCACACCATATATAATGATCCACCATAAAATCCCCAACAACTAAAATTTTTGGCTTTTTAGAACTTAAAAAATCAAGCATTTACTTCCTTTTCATAAAGCCCTTTAATCTCATCTAAATAATCTTTTATTCCCTCTTCAAGACTAAATTTAGCTTTATATGAAAAACTCTCATCTAATTTTGCTTGAGTATGAAATTGATAAGCGTTTTTATAAGGATTAGGAATATACTCACAAGGATAATTAGTGTTTAATTCTTTTTGTAAAATATCAACTATATCTTGAAAAGTTCTTGCCTTACCTGTAGCTACATTATAAATTCCACTTTTTGCTTCTAAAGCTTGCAAATTTGCGCTCACAACATCTTTAATATATACAAAATCACGATAAATTTGATCACTTCCCTCAAATAAACGCGGACTTTTACCCGCTAAAATTTGATGTCCAAATTGCAAAATCATAGAAGCAGTGCTATTTTTAAAAAATTCTCCCTTGCCATATACATTAAAATATCTAAGCCCAACTATATGTATTTTATCAAAGTATTTTTTTGCTAATTTATCCATCATTAGCTTTGAAAATGCGTAAGGATTTTTAGGAGCTTCACTTAAATTTACAGTTTGTGGGCTTGGTGCATCTCCATAAACTGAAGCTGAACTTGCATAGATTAATTTTGCATTAAGCTCTAAAGCAAGTTCTATAAAATCTTTAAAAGTGTTTAAATTAGTCTTTAAAACTTTGTTTTGATCATAAACAGTTGTATCTGAAATTGCAGCCTTATGAAAGATCGCATCGGGTTTAAAATCTTTTATAACTTTTAAAGTTTTTTCATCATTAATATCACCCACATAAAGCTCACCTTCAAAATCTAAAATATTCTTAAAATGACCAAAGCTTTCTAAATTTCCATTTTCAAAAGTAGCACTTGAGCGCATTTTATCTACAATCAAAACCTCATGTTTATCCTGAAGTTCTAAAGCAAGAGCAGAGCCTATAAAACCTGCTCCACCCGTTATCACTATTTTCATTTTTTATCCTTTAAATAATGCAAAAGTTCTTTTAAATTTTTAAATACTCTATAATTTTCATCATCATTATAATTTTCACTAATCAAAAATAGATTTTTTATACCAACATTGATTCCAGCTTGCATATCACTTAAATTATCCCCTATAAAAAAAGATTGAGAAAAATCTATATTAAATTCTTTTTGTGCTTTTAGAAGCATACCAGGTTTTGGCTTACGACATTCGCAATTTTCTAAATGTGGGCAGTGATAAATTTTTTCTATTTTAATACCTTTTTTCAAAAACTCACCTAGCATATACAAACTCAAAATTTCAAAATCTTTTTCACTATAATAAGCCCTTGCAATACCTGATTGATTAGTAACTACAAAAATTAAAAAATTTTGCTTTTGAAAAAAATCACAAAACTCAAAAATACCATCACAAAATTCAAAATCTTCAATCTTATGAACATATTTTTTATCTATATTAATAATCCCATCTCTATCTAAAAATAACGCCTTTGTTTTCATAAAAAAATTATAATGAATTTTTTTTAAGATTTTATAATTTATCAAGTAAAAAAGTTTTTTAAGCGACTTTAAATAAAAAAAGCATATAATTAAAAACATTTTATTTTCAATTTATATAGGAGTGATACAATGAAAAAGCTACTTGTTTTATCAGCTTTAGCATGTCTTGGTGTTTCAGCTTTTGCTGCAGATGGTGCTACACTTTATAAAAAATGTGCAGTATGTCATGGTGCTAAAGCAGATAAAGTTTACCTTAACAAAGTTCCTGCTTTAAATACTTTAACTGCAGCTGAAAGATTACAATATATGAAAGACTATGCAGCAGGTAAAAGAAATGCTTATGGTCAAGGAGCGATCATGAAAATTAACCTTAAAGGTTTAACAGAAGCAGATTTCAAAGCAATTGAAGATTATATTGAAAGCTTAAAAAAATAATTTAACAGCCTTTATGGCTGTTTTTTGTTCTTTTCTAAAGCTTCTTTTTTTCTTTTTTCTAAAATCACCGCATCATTTAAAGCATCTTCACTATCATTTAAAATAGTAAATTTATAATCATCATCAAATTGCTTATTCTTTATACCCCAAAGCAAAGCACAAATTGCCAAAAATAAAGCAACCAAAGAAACGCCTATCATCATCATTAAAACACCGTTCATTTTTTAATCCTTAAAGCATTTAAAATCACTATTATACTACTAAAAGACATTGATAAAGCCGCGATTAAGGGATTAATCAAACCAAAAAAAGCTAAAGGCATGCTCAAGGCATTATAAAATAAAGAAAAAGCCAAATTTTGTTTAATAATTTGATAAGTTTTTTTAGCTATTTGTATGGCTTTTTGTAAGCTTTTTAGGTCATTTTTTAACAATATAATATCACTATTTTCCATAGCAAGTTCAGAACCTTCTTTTAAAGAAACCCCAACACCTGCATAAGAAAGCGCTAGAGCATCATTTACCCCATCTCCTACCATTAAAACCTTACCTGTTTGATTTAAGTTAGCTATTATTTGCATTTTATCTTCTGGCATACATGAAGCTTTGAAATGATTTATTTTTAATTTTTCAGCCACCTTGCTCACAGCATGTAAATTATCACCACTTAACATATAAATTTGCATTTTGCATTCTTTCATAAATTCGATCAACTCTTCAGAGTTTTCTCTCATACTATCTTCTAATTCAAAAACTGCTAATATAGTTTTATTTTTAGCAAATATAAAATGCGTAGTTTGAAATTCTTGTACTTGCATATGATTTTCTTTGAAAAATTTCTCATTTCCTCCCAAAAATTCATCTTTACCCAAAAAGGCTTTATAACCTCTTGCTTGAAAATTTTGAACTTTTTCAAATTCTATTCTGCTATCAATTTTTTCATCTAAAAATTTCAAAATGCTTTTAGCCACTGGGTGGTTAGTCAGGTGTAAGAAATTTAATAACTCATTTTTATCTAACCTCTCATCCAAAAAGCTTTTTTTAACTTCTAAACTAGCCTTTGTTAAAACCCCTGTTTTATCAAACACAGCCACATTACATTTACTCAAATCCTCCACAACACCTGCTTCTTTGAATAAAATTTTTTCTTTCAAACCAGCACTAATTGCTACTAAAGAACTTACCGGTGTAGCTAAAGCTAAAGCACATGGGCAAGCTATAATTAACACAGAAACCATGCGTATCATAGCCTCTTCAAAACCCAAATTTAACACAAAAAAAGTAAAAGCAAAGCAAAGCAAAGCACAAGTTAAAATAATAGGTGAAAAATACTTACTTACTTGCTGTACCATTTTTTCTATTTTGGCTTTTTTTGAACTGGAGTTTTCAAGTAAATTAATAATCCTAACTAATTTAGAATCCTTATAAAGTGTGTTTGCTTTATATAAAGCATTCCCGCTTAAAACCAAAGAAGCAGAATAAATCATATCATCTTTTTGCACATCAAGCGGTAAACTCTCTCCGCTTAAACTAGACATATCCAAGCTAATATTACCACTAACACATACTCCATCTATTAAAACTCTATCGCCTTCTTTTAACTCTATAATATCTCCTATTTGCACTTCTTCTATATCGATATTTTCTATTTTGTCATTTTTTAATACCCTTACTTCATTACTTAAAAACGATCGTAAATGACCAAGCGTATCAAGAGCTTTTTTCTTACTTAAAAGCTCTAAGTACTTTCCTATAAAAACAAAACAAATAATCATTGCCACAGAATCAAAATACACTTGCGAAGCTCTTGAAAACATTGCCCACACTGAATATATATAAGCTAAACTTGCTCCACTAATTACCAAAGTGTCCATATTAACACTTTTAAATTTCAAAGCATAATAGGCATTTTTATAAAAAATCGAACCTGTGTAAAAAAGCACAGGAGTGCAAAGTAAAAATTCAGCAAAATGTAAAATATCCTTAGTATCAACTTCCATGCCACTAAAAAACCCAGCATACTTAGCTACAGATATCCACATGATATTCATCACACAAGCTATGGCAACTATTAATTTTGCATAAAAATCTCTTTTGGTTTGAGTTGCTCTTTGCTCATTTTTTGTAGGCAAATACACACTAGCTTTATAACCAATACTTTCTATACTTTGGATAATTTTTGCTAAATTTATGCTTTTTTCATCAAAAACAATTCTAGCTTTATGAGTAATAGAATTAATATCAACTTCTATCACTCCTTCACTTTTAATAAGAATTTTTTCATTAAGCCAAACACAGGCAGCACAATGAATTTCTTCTATAAGTAAAAAAATCTCACGAAAACCTTCTTTGGTTTTTTGTATGTATTTTTCATAATCTTTAACATTATGTTCTATTATCGCAGGAGTTAGGGTTTGATTGCCAAGTTTTTCATAAAATTCTTCCAAATTATTTTCTTGTAAAATCTCATAAACACTCTTACAACCCTTACAGCAAAAATAATTTCCATTTTTTTCTATCATTTGATCTTGTCTGAAACTTAATTGGCAGTGTTTGCATTTCATCTTATACTTTCTTTGATAATTTTTACAATATTTTATCATTTTTTTAAAATCACTATTTTAAAAATTATTTACAAAGCTATATTATAATTTTAAAAATTTGACAAAGAAGCATTTTTTTGAATAAAATCTCTTATTCATTATTAAATACTACATTTTCTACATTTTAGAGGATATATGGAAAATACAAAAGAAAAAAAACAACATCAAAGAACACACATTCCAGTGGAAGGTTATAAGATAGAAGATTTAAAGTTGCTTGATCTAGAAAGCTTAGTTAAAATTGCCAATGAAGCAGAAATAGAAAACCCAAGAGAATTTAGAAGACAAGATCTTATTTTTGAAATTCTAAAAGCACAAACCAAAAAAGGTGGTTTTATACTCTTTACAGGGATTTTAGAAATTTCACCTGAAGGCTATGGCTTTTTGCGTGGAATGGATTCAAATTTAAGCGATAGTGTAAATGATGCTTATGTATCAAACTCACAAATTCGCAAATTTGCTCTACGTGTTGGGGATATAGTTACCGGTCAAGTTAGAGAGCCAAAAGATCAAGAAAAATACTATGCTTTATTAAAAATCGAAGCAATTAATTATCTTCCATTAAAAGAAGCTAGAGAAAGACCTTTATTTGACAATCTTACTCCAATTTTTCCAACTGAAAAAATCAAATTAGAATACGATCCTTTAAAACTTACAGGTAGAATGCTTGACTTATTTACCCCTATAGGAAAAGGCCAAAGAAGCTTAATCGTAGCACCTCCAAGAACTGGTAAAACTGAACTAATGAAGGAACTAGCCACTGCTATTGCTAAAAATCACCCAGAGGCTCATTTGATTGTACTTTTAGTAGATGAGCGTCCTGAAGAAGTTACAGATATGCAAAGATGTGTCAAAGGTGAGGTTTTTAGCTCAACTTTTGACTTACCCGCTTATAATCATGTTAGGGTAGCTGAGCTTGTCATAGAAAAAGCAAAAAGGATGGTAGAAACAGGTAAAGATGTCATTATCTTGCTTGATTCTATTACAAGATTAGCAAGAGCTTATAATACTGCTACGCCAAGTAGTGGTAAGGTTTTAAGTGGCGGGGTTGATGCAAATGCCTTACATAAACCAAAACGCTTTTTTGGTGCAGCTAGAAATATAGAACATGGTGGCTCATTAACCATTATAGCAACTGCTTTGATAGAAACAGGCTCAAGAATGGATGAAGTGATTTTTGAAGAATTTAAAGGGACAGGAAATAGTGAAATCGTTCTTGATAGAAATATTTCCGATAGAAGAATTTACCCTGCAATTAATATCATAAAATCAGGCACTAGAAAAGAAGAATTGCTCCAAGGTGTTGAAAAGCTTCAAAAAATTTGGGCAATTAGATCAGCTATTTCACAAATGGATGATATAGAGGCTTTAAAATTCTTATACTCTAAAATGCTAAAAACCAAAAGCAATGAAGAGTTATTATCCATCATGAATGAGTAGCAATGCTTCAAGCTCTTGCTGTTAAATACAGACCAAAAAATTTCAATGAACTTGTAGGGCAAAATACTGTTTCTACAAGCTTAAAATATGCTCTTGAAAACAACCGTTTAGCACATGCTTATTTGTTTTCAGGACTACGTGGAAGCGGAAAGACTTCAAGTGCAAGAATTTTTTCAAAAGCCCTAGTATGCGAAAAAGGACCAAGTGCTAACCCTTGTGGTGAATGTTCTCAATGTTTATCTTCACTCAGTGGCTCCAATATAGACATTATAGAAATGGATGCTGCAAGCCATAGAAGCTTAGAAGACATTCAAGAGCTTATCGAGCAAGTCAAATACGCTCCATCTTTAGCTAGGTTTAAAATTTTTATTATCGATGAAGTGCATATGCTCACCCCACAAGCTGCAAATGCCTTGCTTAAGACCTTAGAAGAACCACCAAGTTATATTAAATTTATACTAGCAACAACTGATCCTTTAAAACTTCCTGCCACAGTTCTTTCAAGAACACAGCATTTTAGATTTAAGCAAATTTCTATCCATGATATCTTAAATCATCTTGAGTGGATTTTGGAAAAAGAAAATATCAACTATGAAAAAGAAGCTTTAAAACTCATTGCAAGAAGCGGAAATGGTTCTTTAAGAGACACCCTAACCTTACTAGATCAAGCCATAGTATATTGTCAAAATGATATACAAACACAAAAAATTACTGCCATGTTGGGCTTTTTAGATCCAGCTAAAATTGAAGAATTTTATCAAGCCATTTTAGCTAATGATAAAGATAAAGTTCTTGAGTTTTTAAAAGAATTTGAAGATTATGAAGCAAACAATGTTATTGATGAGATGATATTTTTTCTAAAAGAAGCATTTTTTGCCAAAAATAATCTTTTTTCTATGTTAATTTATGAAAGATTTTTTAGAATTCTTTCACGCGCTAAGACTATGTTAAATTCTAGTGATGATGATAGTTTTGTACTTTGCGTTATGGCTTTCATGCTTATAGAAGCAACTTATCTAAAAAGCATTGATGAGGCTATTAAAAGTTCAAAACAAGATAGCATGCCAAATCCAAAACAACAAGAAATTCCTTCTATTCAACAAACCCCTAAAGAAGAAAAACTTAGTCCTTATGAAAATCTCTTAAAAGCGATATATAAAAGAGATTATGACTTAGCTGAAGTTTTCAAAAAAACCACACAGTTCGTTTCTTTTGAAGAAGACATTTTAAGTATTAGCTCACATGCTAAAGATGATGATAGAATGGTTTTAAACAATGGTTTTAAATTAATCAAAACATTACTTCATGAGCTTTTTGGAGAAAAAGCACAAATCAAAATCCAAAAAATAGAAACCATAGATACTCAAAAACTACAAGATATATTCAAAACCCCCATAAAACAAGAAGTAAAAAGCACTCCAAATTTAAATGAGCATTTTGAAAATTTTAAAAAAGACGCTAAAAAATACGATCCTAAAGACGAAACCAAAGAAGCTCTTAATAAACTCTTTGGCTCTCCGACAATACAAAATTAAAAACTACCATTGATTGAAATATAAATTCTTCTTCCCTCTTCTATACGGTTATAAGTATTTACCCAAACATCTTTGCCATCGCTCTTATAAGATTCCCAATCATTTGTAAAACTCTTATCAAAAAGATTATAAATTGCCGCATTAATATTCCAATTTTTATTGATATCATAACGCACACCCATAGAAGCTAAAAAGACATCTTGATAATATTCTCTATTAATATTTGTATCACCCATATAACGATCTATTTGCCACTCGCCTTTTACCCATGGAGTAAATTTATTAAAGATATTATAACTTGCTTTTAACATGATGTTGTGTTTTAAACTATCAATCTCTGGCTTTCCTATCACAGTTTTATCTTGTGCATCTTTTACTTCACTATCAAGATAAGTATAAGCTAAATCTAAATTTAAATGATCTATAGGAGTAATCCCTACTCCAAGCTCTATGCCTTTGTATTCAACCTTGCCATGATTAATCGCTTGATAACAAGTGTCAGCTTCACACTTTCCAATACCCAAAATCATACTGCTATTGCTAAATTTTTGACTAGAAATTTTATCTTTAAAATTTGTCAAAAACCCAGTTGCTGAAATATAAAATAAGTCATTATTATAAACAGCAGCTAATTCATAATTAAGCGATGTTTCTTCTTTTAAATTCGGATTTCCATACATAGGATATTTTCCTTGTCCACTATAATTATAAGCACCAGCTATCAATCTATTGGCATATGGGGTTCTAAATCCTGTTGAAACACCACCTTTTAAAGTAAGCTTGCTAGTAGGATTATAAACCAAATAAGCCCTTGGTGAAATATTATTTCCAAAAATTTCATGATAATTATATCTTGCACCAAAAGTAAATCTTAAATCATCTCTTATACTATATTCATCTTCTGCAAAAAAGGCTAATAAATATTGATCAAAATTCGTAGGATTAGCGATTTTATCTTGCATTTTTTCAAGTCTATATTCACCACCCACGCTTAAAATATGACTTTGGCCTAAAGGTATAACTGATTTTGTATCTACAATAATATCTTCAGCAACTATATCTCTATTTTGTCCCAAAAATGGTTGTGTTTTTTGACCAACTACCTCGCGTCCATCATTACTTACACGGTTATACTGCAAGGTAGAAGTAATCGAAAAATCTTCATACACACCCTCATGACTTAAATAAGTTACCAACTTATCCACTTGCATAGTGTCTGTATAACCACCTGTTAAAGAGCCATCATTTTTATCTGTTGGTTTTGTTAATGTGCCTAGTTGGCCTTTTTTATTATCATAGTGATTTCTTGAAAAATCAATATCAAATATCAAAGTATTATAATCATCTACTAAGTAATTTAACCTAGTTCCTAAATTAAAATTATTAGCTTTTGTAGGACTTTGTGCTTGATCACCTTGCACTCTTTGTCCACTCCCATTACTAAATTCAACATTAGATTGCTCCCTATAAAACTCTCTAAAACGTAAGGTTAATCCTAGGCGATCATTCATCAATGGACCACTTGAATATATACTTGTACCATAAGTATTACCCCATTCTTTATGTGCATTAAAAATACTATCTAAACCAACTGATGTTTCCCATTTATCGCTTACTTTTTTTGTGATGATATTTACAACACCACCTAAAGCTTCAGAGCCATATAAAGTACTCATTGGCCCTTTTATCACTTCTATTCTTTCTATACTAGAAATTGGAGGTAGGAATGAATTTGAAATTTCATTAAAACCATTAGGTCCAACTTCTCCACCTATACCTTGACGGCGTCCGTCAATTAAAATTAAAGTATATCCAGTAATACCTCTCATGGTAATGTTATAAGATCCAGTTTTTCCCTTGCTAGCAAATAAATCCACACCAGGAATATCAGCAATAGCTTCGGCAACATCTCTATAAGGCTTACTTTCTAAATCTTTTTTGCTAATCACATTTATAGTAGCAGGGGCTTCTTTAATATCTTGAGAAAAACCAGAAGCACTTACTATGGAGCTATCTAATAAAACTTCTTGTGATAAAGCATTGCAGACCAAAAAACTAGCGACACAAAATGATAAACAATGTTTTTTCATTATTTCCTTTCATGATAAATAAAATTTTCAAAACTAGAATATTATGATAATAATTATTAATTTAAAATAAATTTATTGTATCAATTATGATAATTGTTATTAATAAAAAATTTAATTTTTAGTAATATAATCACAAAAATTTTTAAAATGAGGGTATGATGGAATTTTTAAAAACTTACATTGACTTAATTATATTTATTGTTTTAGGAATAATGGCATTTATTGCTATATGGTGTACTATAGAACGTATCTTGTTTTTTAGAAAAATTAAGCTAAACGACTATCAATGTCAAGAAAAATTTGATGATGCAATTAGTGAAAATCTCACCATGCTTTATATCATTTACACTAATGCTCCTTATGTAGGACTTTTAGGAACTGTAGTGGGGATTATGATTACATTTTACGACATGGGAGCAAGTGGGAATATTGATGTTAAATCTATTGTTATTGGTTTATCATTAGCATTAAAGGCTACAGCATTGGGAATTTTAGTTGCTATTCCTTCTTTGATGGCTTATAATGGATTACTTAGAAAAATATCAACCTTGAGTAATGCATATCGCATTTTTAAGGACAAAAATGCTTAAATTACCAAAAAATGAAGGTTTAAACATCATTCCTTTTATAGACATAATGCTTGTTTTACTAGCTATTGTTTTAAGCATATCCACTTTTATCGCGCATGGTGAAATTAAAATCAATCTACCTCAAAGTGAAAATTCAAATTCTATAAGTGAAAACAAAGACAAAGTGAGTATTTTGATTGATAAAGAAAATAAATTTTATATCGATGGAAAAACAGCTTCCTTAGAAGAAATAAAAGCAAAATTTGACACTATAGATTCTAAAACATTAGTAGAGTTAAAAAGTGATAAAGAAGCAAAATTTGAAAGTTTTGTAAAAATTATTGATATTTTAAAAAATAAAAATCATGAAAATTTTCAAATTTTAACAGAGCAAAAAAGATGAAAACATTTATAAACAATCATAAAAATCAATCCTTTTTTATCACTTTATTTCTCTTTTTGCCTTTATTTTTTGTTTTTATTTATACTAAGAATTTTTTACATATACAACATAGTGCTTCAAAAGAAAAAAAATTTAATATAGCTATAAAACAATTTTTACAAGATTCCCCTAAAGTAAAAACTGAACAACCTAAACAAGAAAAAATAAAAAAGCTAGAACAAACAAAAGAAAAAGCTATTATGCAACCTAAAAAAACAAATACTTTAACCAATACCAAGGCAATAAATCAATTAAATGAAAAAATAAAGCCTCAAAAAACTATAGCACAAGAAAAAAATACTCCAATAACTTCTCAAGAAAGCATATCTTTAGCTAATAACAATGAGCTTTTAAAAGAAGTCAAACAAGCCATAGATGAAGCTTTAATCTATCCTAGACAAGCTAAAAAAATGCGAATGAGTGGCGAAATTTTAGTAGAATTCACATGGACTAAATATAAAAATCTATTAAATTTAAAAATATTAAAACCATCAAAATATAAATTATTAAACGATAGTGCTTTAGAAACTATACGTATAGCGTCTAAAAATTTTCCACAATATGAAAAAACTTTTCATATAAGAATACCATTAATATATAAAATAAACTAAGCAAAATTGCTTAGTTTGTCTTGACTAAATTATGTCCTTTATAGATCCCATAAATTTTATAGTCTCCATTTTTAAGCATTAAAATTACAGGGTATTCTTCTTCATAGCCTTGCTCCATTCCAGGACTTCCCTGAGGCATACCAGGAGCAGAAATACCTATAACATCTTCAGGTTTATTTTTCAAAAGCCAAGCAACTGCATCTTCAGGCACATGCCCTTCTATAGCATAACCATCAATTACGCCAGTATGGCAACTTTGATACATAGGCTGAATATTCATTTTTTCTTTTATTTTTAAAAAATCCTCACTTTTGTGTATTTGTACGTTATAACCTTTATCTTTCATATAATTAGCCCAAAGATCACAGCATCCACAAGTAGGACTTTCATAAATATCTAATAATTTCTCATTAGCCAATAAAGTTGCAAAACCCAGTGATAAAGTTAAAAATAATTTTTTCATATATCCTCCAAAAAAACAAAAAAATAAAATACATTATAAAAATTAATATTTTTTATAAAACCAATAATTTTTATTTTAAAATCTATAAAAATACAAAAATACACTCTTACTTCACTCACAAATACTTATTTTTTACCTACAACTAAAACTCAACCCATATACCAAATAAAACATTCAATGAACAATTTCAAACCAAATTTATAAACTCTATTAAAAACTTAAACCCAAATTTATCAGATTAATTAAAAACAAAAATATAAGCAATTAAAACAAATAAAAACAAAGACATAAAAAACTAAAACCTATCGACCACAATGGATTCAAACATCAAGTTAAAGTATTGCCGCTAACCAGCTCTACTACCTCACCAAAAAATCCATCACCAACTAAAAATATAAAAACCACTAAACACTAAAAAAACAAATTTACTATAAGCAATTTAAAATTGAAAAAATTAAAACAGTCAAGCCAATTAAATTACTAAAGATATAGAAATAAAAATATAAATCAACCAAGTCAAATATCCAACCACCCCAAAAACAAAATATAAATCACTAAAGCTCATAATAATAAAAACCATAAATAAT
>NZ_JANQCV010000014.1:0-33176 GCF_024723515.1 Campylobacter sp. W0066.2
AGTCTGCATTTTTAAACTTTTTAAAAAATTTAGAATCATCAAAAAATGCTTTTGGGTTATAAAAAAATTTTTGAAGTAAACGATAAAATTTCGTATGAGAAATTTTAGTTTGTATAAGCTTTAAACCTATATATTTATTAAATATTTTTATAAATGAAAATGATGAAATCTCATATATAAAAGGCTTATAAATCAAAGAATTTAAACTATATTTACTTTTTTGAATATCTTTAAAAAATATTTTTTTATTTTCTAGATTTATCTTATAAAATTTTATAATTTCTTGTTCTTTTTTACCAAAACAGTATAAATCATTAATTAAAAAATTTACAAAAAAATCTAAATCATTTTTATCTATATTTTTTTCTACCATAAAATTTAAAATTTTATCATTGTCTTCTTTTGATAAACTTTTTAAATATAATTTTGCTTGTGTTATTTCATCTTGATATAAAGTTTTATCAAATTCTAACATTTTGTTTTTGTTACTAGTTATCAAATATGACTCAGGTAAAATTCCTTTTTTAAAATAAACAATCTCTAAATCTAGTTTTTGAAAAAAGTCTAATAGATTTTTGTTTTTAATACACTCATTTAAAAGTAAAACTTTATGAATTTGTTTTTCCGCGATTATACCTTCGAGTTCTTTTTGGCTTTTACTTATTAAATTATCTTCATTTATATATATAATATTACCTATATAAGGTAGTATTTCTTTTATGGAATATAATGTTTCCTTGGAATGAATAAACAAAACATTATCTTGATAAACACTTTTATCACATAAATGCTTTATAGAATGTGCTTTGATATTTGACATATGCTTATAAAATCTTTGATGGTTTTTATGTTTATTGTCCATGTAGCCATTTTGATTTGGTTCATCATGATGAAAATGATATAAATACACCCCATGAAAACTTGCTTCATATCCAAATAAAGCAAACCAAGCTCTAAATCCTTCAAAATTTTTAAAATTCCAATTTCTTGCATCATAGTTTAAATTAGCTGGTATTTGCTCTAAATCAATACAAGAGTATAAAATTCTTGCTAAAAGATCAAAATCTTCATATCCGTGGCCTATAAATTGCTCATCATTTCCACCAAGTGTTAAAAATTTATGCTTATTAATCACTATACTCGAAGTAGAATTTGGGGCAAAAAATTTGATCCACTCTTTTTTCCCGCTAATTAAATCATTTTTTATCAAGCCATCCCATAATTTTTTATCTTGATTTTCAATAAATTCACTACCCTTTTGATTTAAAAATACAACTGGTAAAGATAAAATACGATTTGGCCTTAAAACTATTTCTTTAATATCAATAAGATCTAAAATATACTCTAAAGATTGCTGTGATAAATAATAATCCACATCCAAAAACATCACTACATGTGAATTTGCAAAAGATGCGCCTAGATTGCGACATTTTCCTTGAGAGAAGAAATCTTTTTGACTTTCATCTTTAAGATAAATATGTCCATTTTCTTTGATAATATGCTTTAAATCATTTTCTAAAGAAGAATATCCTTCAACAAAAATATATTCAACTCTATCATTGCTTTTAAACTCACATGCTTTTTGAATAACACGGTCTTTTATATAAATTCTTTCTTTGCTTAAACCAAAAGGTATGATAATAGAAAGCTTCACACATTACCTATCGCATAAAGTTGTATAATGCCTATTATTTTTTCATCTTGAGTAACGACTATTTCTTTGATTTTATGTTTTAGCATAAGCTCTTCTGCTTCACTTGCCATAGCACTTGCTTCTATGGTTTTTGGACTCTCGCTCATGATTTCTTTAGCTTTAAAATCAAATCTTGGCTTATCATTTGCCCTTAAAGCCCTTCTTAAGTCTCCATCTGTGATAATCCCAACTAGCTTTTCATTTTCAAGTACTATACAAAGTCCTAACTTGCCACTAGTCATTACATCAACTAACTCATTAAATTCACTCTCAGGATTTACTATAGGTAGATTATTTGGTACCATCAAATCACTTACCCTAGTTAAAAGCTTTCTACCCAAGCTTCCCCCTGGATGAAATAAAGCAAAATCATCAGGCTTAAATTTCCTTGCTCTCATTAAAGCCACCGCTATAGCATCACCCATCGCTAAGGTAGCCGTAGTAGATGAAGTTGGAGCAAGCTGAAGTGGGCAAGCTTCTTTTTTTACTGCTATATTTATAAAAATATCTGCTTGTTTAGCTAAAGTAGAGTTTTGATTTCCTGCCATGACAATTAAAGGAATTTTTCTTTTTTTAATCACTGGTATGAGTTTTAAAACCTCTTCAGTTTCTCCTGAATTTGAAATAACTAAAAGCGCATCCTCACTTGTAAGCATACCAAGATCTCCATGTAATGCTTCACCTGGATGCATAAAAAAGCTTGGAGTGCCTGTGCTAGCTAAGGTTGCAGCTATCTTAGCTCCTATATGACCTGATTTACCCATGCCACTTACAACACACCTACCTTTAATAGATAAAATCAACTCAACTGCTTTATTAAAATCTTCATCTAAGTTATCACATAAATCTAAAATCGTTTTTGATTCTATCTCAAAAACTTCTTTAGCTATTTTAATTGCATCGATTTGACTCATCTAAATTCCTATATATTTAACACTACATTAGTTGCAATAGCTATTTGATATAAAATTTGTGTTAGCATGCTAAAGATTTGTAAATTTTGACTATCTACTTTTGGTAAAACTAAAATAGAATCTCCCGCTTTGATATCTGCTGAGCTTCTACCGCTGTATTTAGTTGCTTTACCATTAGCATTGATTACTAAAACTCTTGATATATCTGCTCTATCGCTAAAACCACCTGCTAGATTGATATAATATCTTAATTTTTCTTTATCCATATATACAAACGCACCTGGTATAGAAACTTCACCTTGAACTAAAACAAGATTATTTTTACTAGGTACATTTACTACATCACCTTCTTCTAATACTATAGAATTATACGCTTTGACATTGTCTATAACGATTTGTCCTTTTGGCTGGGCTTGTTTTGCACGCGCAATAAATTCTAAAATCGTCTTAGCTTGAGTAGCTCTAATGCTAGCTTGCTCAGCATTGACCGAAGAGCTTGTTAGAGCTAGTGTTTCAAGCTCTTTAAGTTGGGCTTCAATAAGTTGTTTTTGGGTAGCTGCTACACTTTTTCTAAAAACTTGCAAGGCATTGATGTTTGATTGATCATTAACTGTAATCATTTTAGCAAATTCAGCTAAAGTTGTGCCTTTTTTTATTACCATAGAATGCAACCCGCTATGCTCACCTTCTATACTAATGCTAATATTTTGTGCAGTATAATCAGGTCTAAACTCTATCTCATCACCATTATATAATTTCACACCTAAAAACTGCTTTTTGCTATACGCATCCACATGTAATTTATGATCATCTCTATAGCTTTTTACCACTGCATTAGTTACTATAGGCTTAGCTCCTGCAACTTTTGCTATATCTTCTAAATTTAAAATATCATTACTGAGCTCAAATCTAAAGGGTTTTTGCACATCTCCTTCTACAAAAACATACTTTTGCACACTACCCACTAAAATCACATCACCCATTCTAAAAGGAAAAAGATCAAGCTGACCTTTAAGTAAAAAGTCATATAAATCTACCTTTTTAATGACTTTATTATCTCTTAAAATTTGAATATCTCTAAAACTACCATATTCTAAATTAATTCCACTAGCTTTATCTAAATACTGTATGATAGAATCTGAACTTAGTCCTTGATAAAGACCAGGTTGATTTACGTTTCCTGTAACAAACACCGATACATTTTGATAAATATCCATATCTGCATATACATAGACATTGCTTTTATAGATTTTATTAATAGCTTTTGTAATAACTTGTACCAAAGCACTATTTTTCACACCCAAAAGATTAATTGCTCCTACTTTTGGTATGAAAATATTTCCTTGAGAATCTACTGTTAAAGTTTGTATAAACTCTACTGCACCCCAAATTTTTACATTAATCCTATCGCCTACTGCTAATTTATAGTCAGGATTGTAAACATGTTGAGCAAATTTAGTAAAATTACCATTAAATAAATGCGCACCAAAAACTTTAGTTATCGGAGCTTGAGTTTGATTAAAATCACTTTGGTTGTTATCATAATTTATAATTTGTGGCTCTAAAGATGGAGCTAATGGTTGATTTTGAATTTTTGCAATTTGAGAAACATCTACCGCTGAAAATAAAAACAAAGGTAAAAGTAAAAATAAAAATATCTTTTTCATTAGTATCTATGCTCCTCTATAATCATTTTAATAAATTTAACAATTCCATAAATCAAAGATAAAATCATAAAAGCTGTGAGTATATTATACAAAGCTTCCGGGTATTTAGCACTTTGAGGCAAACTTGGACTTTGTACTATAACTACTTGTTTTATCTTTCTTAAAGCTTCTATCCTAGCACTCTCATAAGCTTTTAATGCAGCTGTGTAAGCACTTTCTGCAAAACCTGCTTCTATGGTTAGATCTTGAAATTTAGCTGCAAGATCATTAAGTTTTTGAGAAGACTTTGGCGATGAAACTTTAGATTTTTCTTTTTGAAGTTGTTTTTTTAAAGCTGTGATTTCACTTTTTATAGTGACAATTTGTGGTGCATTATCATTTATATAGCTTTGCATCATCAAAAGTTCAGCTTCTTTGGCTGCTATTTTTGATTCAAGTTCAGCAATGAGTTTTAGAGCGCCTTCTGCTTGCTTGAGGGGATCAAATACTCCATATTTGTTTTGAAAAGCTAAAAGTTCATCTTTAGCCTTTTGATATCTTTTTTTAAATTGTAAAAGTTCTTCTTTAGCAAATTGCATTTGATCTCTTGCGGCTTTATGTGAAATTTCATTGATAAATTTTTCACTTTCTTTAACTATAGTTGAAGCTATCAAATGTGCACTTTGTGGATCAAAACCTTCAACTTTTACACGCAAAAGCCCATTGGCTGAGTTTTCTTGAATAATCTTAACACGGTTTTGATAATACTTTAAAAAATCCTCTTGGTCAGCTGATGAAGAAATACTATAAAAAAAATCAAGTTTTCGTTTTTGATATAACTCACGAATTTGGATTTTTTCTTCTAAGATATTTAGCATATCTAAAGAATGAATATATGATTTTAAGAAAGTTATATCCTCGCTTGAAAAAGAATTATTAGTTAAAAGCGCAGCAATTCCAGTAATAGCACCACTATCTCCCGTGGTTGATTTCACACTTAAAACACTTTCGCTCACATAGCGATTTGCTGCTATAAAAACATAATAAAATACAACAAATGCTGTCAAAATCAATACTATTTTAAAAGAATTTAGTATCTCTAAATTTTTAAGTTTTTTTAATAAATCATTTTGCATTTATTTTTCCTTGATACACCGCTATACCCTCATCTACATCATCATATATAGTAGCTTGTCCATCTTGCATGAATATAATTTTATCACACCATTGTTTAATTTCAGCTACATTATGTGAAACCATGATAACTTTTGACTGACTTAATTTTTCTTTATAAATTTTAGAACTTTTTTCTCTAAATTTAGGATCTCCCACAGCACCTGCTTCATCAATCAAATAATAATCAAAATCAAACGCCATACTTAAGCCAAAAGATATCCTAGCGCTCATACCTGCTGAGTAAGTATTCATAGGCTCATCAAAAAACTTACCAAGCTCAGCAAAATCTTCAACAAATTTAATCTTTTCTTCCAAGGCCTTTCCTTTATAACCATATACTCTAGCTACAAAGCGTGCATTGTCCCTTGCTGAGAGTCTATGTTGAAACGCACCTGCTAAGCCTAGAGGCCAAGATAATTTTTTATTAGTGATAATCTTACCTCTATCAGGAAGCAAAGAACCACTTAAAAGTTTCATTAAAGTGGATTTTCCAGCACCATTGCGCCCCATCAAACCTATACTACAATTTTCAGGAAACTCAAAACTTAAATTTTTAAAAACATAATGCCTTCCACCATTGCGTAAAGGAAAAGATTTTGTTAAATTAACTAATTTTATCATCGTACCGCTATCAACTTTTCTCTAGTAAAATAATAAAAAAACAATCCCAAAAACAAAATCACACTCAAACATATAATAGGATAGTAATAATTATAATCATCAAGCAATGGATAATTTTGAAAAAAATTATATTTTAAAAGCTCCATGATATGTAAAAGCGGATTATAATATAAAATGTCTAAAATAGGTTTTGGAACTATCCATATAGGAAATACCACCAAAGCCGTCCAATATAAAACTATATTTAAATAATTTAAAGCCATTTTTAAAGGTTCTGCAAAATGTCCTGCTATAGCAAAACACATCCCCATAGCAAAGCCAAATACCACAAGCAAAAAAAACGAAAACATCACTTCTAGAAAATGCTTAGGTATAACTTGCATATGCAAAAACCAACCTGCTAAAAACATCACACAAATAAAAATAGTAAAATAAATACAAAACTCAAGCAATGCTCTTGCAATAAAAACATGTATAGGGCGAATAGGTTTATAAGCAAAAAGAGCTAGATTTGCACCTATGCCGTTTAAAAGCTGAGTAATAATGCTTCTAAACATAAAAAAAGGTATAATCCCTACTGCTAAAAATAAAAAGATAGAAACACCCTCAGGCATGATTTGATGATGAAATTCTCTAATAGCTGTTATAATGGAGGTGATTACCAAAACCACCATCATAGGCTCACCGATCACCCAAAAATAGCCCAAATATTTATTAATACCAAATCTTGTCTTTAGCTCTCTAAAAAATAGAGCATGTATGACATTAAACATATTTTTAGCAAACCTTTTTAAATTTTCAAAATTTTTATATTATACTTTTTTATCTTATATAATATTTAACAAGGTTTAAAAATGAAAAGAAATTTCTTTGAGGAATTAGAAAAAATTTTATATCACAAAAATATTTTTAAAAAGATTGAATTATTTAATGAATTTTATGAAAATTTTAAATCTAATTTGTATGATTTTAATCATTCTCATGAGGCGATCATTTGTGAAAACTCACAAGTTAAAATCCTTCATCCTATGAAAATAAGGCGTCCAAAAGAAGCAAATAGTGCTTTATCTTTAGCTAAAATCTTACATTCAGTTGTACATATAGAATATAGTGCTATAAACTTGGCTTTAGATGCTAGCTATAGGTTTAAAAACTTGCCATTGAAATTTTATCAAGATTGGCTTGAAGTAGCTGATGAGGAAATTAAGCATTTTTTGCTTTTAGAAAAAACTTTAAATGAACTTGGTTTTAAATATGGAGATTTCCATGCTCATGATAATCTTGAAAAAGCCTTGTTTTTAACCAAAGATAACCTTGCTCATAGAATGGGCATAGTTCATAGAGGACTTGAAGCAAAAGGACTTGATGCTAATCCTTTTGTCTTAGAAAAATTAAACACAACTAATCATCCTATAAAAAGTTTATTTAGTGAAATTTTTACCATTATACTAAATGATGAGATTAAACATGTAAATAAAGGGGATTTTTGGTGGAATTATGCAAAAAAAGAAAATGATAGTTATCTTGATCTTTGCGCCAAATATAAAGAATTTAATCTTTTAGGAAAAGTATATAACAAAACAGCTAGAATTCAAGCAGGATTTAATGAAAGCGAACTTCAAAAATTAGATGATTTTTATCATATAAAATGAAATGGTGGTTAGAGGCAGAATCGAACTGCCGACACGCAGATTTTCAGTCTGCTGCTCTACCGACTGAGCTATCCAACCACTGAATTGAAGTTGTAATTATACAATAGTTTTTTTAAAAAAAGTTGAAATTTGCATAAAAATGCAAATTATTCAGAAAAAGCTCCAAATTTAAAGATTTTTTGCATTCTTAATGCAGCTAATTCACGTTTATCGTATTGTTCTAATTCTTCTATAGTTTTTAAGACATAATCACTTAAATTTTTAATCGCATTTTCTTTATCTCTATGAGCTCCACTCATTGGCTCTTCGATAACATCATCAATCAAACCTTGAGTTTTTAAATCATCAGCAGTTACTTTCATCGCCTTAGTAGCAGCTTCACTTTTTGATGGATCATTCCATAAAATAGCAGCACAACCCTCAGGTGAAATCACAGAAAAAACTGAATTTTTCATCATAGCAAGTTTATCAGATACCCCTATGGCTAAAGCACCACCACTTCCACCTTCACCTATAACCACTGCTATAGTGATTGTTTTAAGAGCGCTTAATTCATATAAATTTCTAGCTATAGCCTCACTTTGACCACGCTCTTCAGCACCCACTCCTGGGTAAGCACCTGGAGTATCTACTAAAAATAATACTGGTATGTCAAATTTTTCAGCCATTTTTGCTACTCTTAAAGCTTTTCTATAACCTTCAGGATGAGGCATACCAAAATTTCTATGAAGTTTATCTTTAGTACCTCTACCTTTTTGCTCACCTATAACAATAACTTTTTTCCCACCTATATGGCCTGCATAACACACAATAGCAGGATCGTCTCTAAAAGCACGATCGCCATGAATTTCATAAGCATCACTTAATATAGCTTGAATATAATCAAGCGCATAAGGACGATCAGGATGTCTTGCAAGCTGTAAGCGTTGGTAATCGCTTAAATTTTTATAAACCTTTTGAGTTTCTTTTTCAAGGTTTTTTTCTAAAATTTTTACTGCTTCATCATCGCCTTTGATTTTAGCATTTACTAAATCCTCATCAATTTGCTGAATATTTTTTTCAAAATCTAAATAAGAAGCCATATTAATCTACTTTTTTAAAAATCACACAACCATTTGTTCCACCAAAACCAAAAGAATTGCTCATTACTACATTAACTTCGCTTTTTCTTGCAGTATTTGGTATATAGTCAAGATCGCAATTTTCATCTGCTACGATTTGATTAATAGTTGGCGGTAGTATACCTTGATCAAGTGCCATTAAAGAAATAACAGCTTCAATTGCTCCAGCGGCACCTAAACAATGTCCTGTTTGACCTTTTGTAGAACTAACTAAAGGAATTTGATCTTTAAAAAGTTCTTTAATAGCTGCTGTTTCATTTTTATCATTTACCGGAGTAGAAGTTCCGTGCGCATTAATATAATCTACTTTTGGATTTCCTGCCATTTTTAAAGCTTTTTTCATAGCACGCAATGGCCCTTCTAAAGTAGGCGAAGTGATATGATGTGCATCTGCACTTTCGCCAAAACCTACTAACTCAGCATAAATTTTAGCTCCACGCTTTTTAGCAGCCTCATACTCTTCAAACACTAAAGCACCAGCACCCTCACCCATCACAAAACCATCTCTTTCTTTATCAAATGGTCTTGAAGCTTTGGCTGGATCATCATTTCTAATAGAAAGAGCTTTCATAGCAGCAAAGCCACCTATACCCACAGCACAAATGGCTGCTTCAGCACCTACTACAAGCATTTTATCTGCATTGCCTAAAGCTATGCTTTTATAAGCTTCGCCTATAGCATGAGTTCCTGCTGCACAAGCAGTTACGCATGAGATATTTGGTCCTTGTAATCCATGCTCGATTGAAATAATCCCACCAAGCATATTAACTAAAGCTGAAGGTATGAAAAAAGGAGTAATTTTACGTGGTCCACGCTGTGCGCAAGTAACGGAATTTTTTTCTATATTTGGTAAACCACCTATACCAGCTGCTGAAACTACACCAAATTCTTCTTTGTTTAAAGTTTCATCAAATTTAGCATCTTCCATAGCTTCTTTTGCTGCTTTAATACCAAGTTGTATAAAACGATCTATTTTTTTAACCTCTTTAGCATCACAAACACTTAAAGGATCAAAATTTTTTACTTCAGCAGCAATTTGCACTGGAAAATCAGTGGTATCAAAAAGAGTGATTTTATCAACGCCACTTTTACCATCACAAATTGCTTTAAATGAGCTATCTTTGTCTAAGCCAAGGGCATTGATCATTCCTATACCTGTTACTACAACGCGTTTCAAACCGCACTCCTTATTAAAAATTAAAATTATTTTTGAAGATTTTCTATATAATTAACAACATCTTCGATTTTTACTAGTTTTTCAGCATCACTATCTGGAATTTCTACATCAAATTTTTCTTCTAAAGCCATAACTAATTCAACAACATCTAAAGAATCTGCACCTAAATCTTCAATGATTTTAGATTCCATTTTAACTGCATCTTCATCAACATTAAGTTGCTCAACAACTACTTTTTTTACATCATCAAAAATTGCCATTTTTATCTCCTAGTTTAAAAAATTAAACCACATTTTACAATAAAAAAATAAATTTCTTGTTTAAAAAGTTAAAAATTAAAGATTATTACGAAAAATTTAATTATCTGTGTTTAAATAAAAGCTTAATTTTTAACAAAGGAAATTAATGCTTTTGGATAAACTTATAAATGAAAATAAAAAAACTTGGGATCGATATATCCATCATGAATTTGTAAAAAAACTTCAAAATGGTACTTTAGAAAAAGATGTATTTTTGTTTTATCTTAAACAAGATTATATCTTTTTAAATAATTATGCAAAGTGTTATGCCTTACTTGCTTTAAATGCAAATAATGCTAAAGAAATTCAATTTGCTATTAAAAATCAAAACTACACTTTAGAAGGAGAATTAGAGCTTCACAGAAGTATTTTAAAGCTAGGTATTGATGTAGAAAAACTAAATTATAAAGATGAAAGTTTAACCAATATTGCTTATACAAGGTACTTACTAAGTGTGGGACAAAATGGAGATTATTTGGATATGCTGTGTGCTTTGAGTGCTTGTGCTATAGGTTATGCATATGTAGGAGAAGAAATTTACAAAGGACTTAATGAAAAAAACTTAGAAAATCATCCTTACAAAGAGTGGATTTTAACCTATGCGGGAAAAGATTTTCAAGATGAAATTAAAGAATTTAAAGACTTTTTTAATTCTTATGCAAATAGCATTAGTGAAGAAAAATTTAAAAAATTAAACGAAATTTTTTATACTACTATAAGACTTGAAACGGCCTTTTGGCAACACTCTTTAGAACAAAAAATGGAAATTTAATCATCATAAAGATGATTAAATTATCAATTTAGCAATATTAATCCCTACAAAAGCAACCAAATACGCACATAAAGATGTAAATATAAAAAGATACCATGCATATTTTTTATTTCCTGCTTCTTTAGCAAAAACTATAGTTGCTGCAAAGCAAGGATTATAAATCATAACAAAAAGTATAAAAGCAACTGCTGTGCTAAAAGGGATGTTTTCTTTTATAGCTTCTTGTAAATTTAAACTTGTCTCATCAACCTCATCACCTAAAGAATAAAGCACACCCATAGTAGAAATCATCACTTCTTTAGCAGCTAAACCACTCACCAAAGATACACTAAGTTTCCAATCAAAGCCAAGTGGTGCAAAAATAGGCTCTATTGCTTTACCAAATTGTCCAAGATAACTATTTTCTATCTGAAGCTCTTGAGTTAAAGCATCTTGAGTATTATTTTCTTGTGCAGGAAAATTACTCGCAAACCAAATAAGCAAAGAAGCTATTAAAATAAATGTTCCTGCTTTTTTTAAATACATTTTGGCTTTATTAAACACCATAAACCATACCAAATTCCAATTTGGCATTCTATATTTTGGCATTTCCATCACAAAAGGTTCATCTTGTCCCTTAAAAGCGCTCATTCTTAAAATCTTAGCTGCAATCAAACCCAAAAACGCACCCAAAAGATAAATCCCAAAAAGATAATTTCCCGCCACATCAGCAGAAAAAAACACTCCGACAAAAAGCACATATACAGGAAGCCTTGCACCACAACTCATAAAATTAATAATAAAAAGAGTTAATAATCTATCTTTTTTATTTTTTAAAGTTCTTGTAGCCATAAATGCAGGCACTGAGCAACCAAAACCCGTGATTAAAGGGATGAAACTTTTACCATGTAAGCCAAATTTGTATAAAATTCCATCTAATAAAAATGCAACCCTAGCCATATATCCAGTTGTTTCAAGCAAGGCTATACCAAAAAATAAAATCATAATATTTGGTAAAAAAGTTATAACCGCACCAACCCCACCTAAAACACCATCAGCTAAGGCTGAAGCGATGAATTCATTACTAATATTATTCTTTACCATATCACCTAAATTAGCAAAAAACATTTCTATATAATCCATAGGGATTTGACCTAAAGTAAAGGTTAGTTGAAATAAAGCCCACATAAAAAACAAAAATATAGGAATTCCTAAAAATTTATTAATTAAAATAGAGTCTATTTCTTTGGTATGGTTTTTATACTTAACACCCTTACTTAAAACCTTAGCACATATACCATTTGCAAAAGCAATCAGCTCTTCTTTAAAAATACTTTCTATATCTTTGCTATGATATGCCATATAAATTTTTTCTAAAGCTTCATCAAGTATTTTTCTCAAAGCGTGCGAAATGACTATATTAGCTTCATTTTTAAGCAAAGCTATCGCTAAATCTTTTGTAGAAAAATCTAAATAAGTAATTTCATTTTGATTTAAAAATTCACTTATTTTTGTGAGTTCTTCTTCTATGATATCACTATAAACACGCTCTTTGGCTTCGAATTTAGCTTCATGGGTTGAAATGATTAAATCCAAAAGTGTATTTAGATTTTCTTTGGTTTTAGCGCACACGCCAAGACAAGGCGTATTTAGAAGTTGGGATAAAATTTTAAAATCTATACTAAAACCCTCATTTTTAGCTTCATCTTGCATATTTAAAGCCATAATCATTTTAATTTTAGCCTCTATTAAAGACGCACTCAAAATCAAATTACGCTCCAAATTTGTAGAATCAAGCACATTTACTACAAGATCAAAATTACCCTTTTTTAAAAATTCTTTTGTGATTTTTTCTTCTTCACTATAACCATCTAATGCATAAGTTCCTGGTAAATCTATAAATTTAAACTCATAATTTTTATAAATTAATCTAGCCTCAGCCTTTTCAACTGTAACACCGCTAAAATTTCCAACTTTCATATTAGCTTTACAAAGCGCGTTAATTAATAAACTTTTACCAACATTTGGCTGACCTACTAAAGCAACGATGATTTCTTTCATTAAAACTCTTTTGAAATTTGTATTATTTTTGCTTCACTTGAACGTAAAATCACGCAAGTTGTATCAAGTTCTACCATAATAGTAGAATTTGCTATGGAAGAGCGAATTTTTTTAACTTTTTTGTTTTTTGCAAAACCAAAACTAAAAAGTCTTGCTTGGAGTTGTTTATCTGCTTCAAAACCTACTATAAGAGCTTCTTCATTATCTTTTAATGTATCTAAAGTCATGTTTTTCCTTACAAAAACTAAGATAAAACATTATATAAAAAATTAAATTATTTCTTTTTTAAAATAATAAGCAATCTCAAAAAATGAGATTGCTAGAAATCAAATTCATTTAGATTTTCTAAATTTTGGAGCTTTTTGACTAATTCCTCAGCCTTTTCTAAAGAAAGTGCTATGCTAGCATTAGAAAGAAATTTATCTTTTAATTCATCAAAACTTAAAGGATTATCAAAATTTCCTTTATTTATAAACACATCTTTTTTAACTACTCTTCCATCATTTAAAACAGCTTCTAAATGCCCTGGAAAGTATTTAGGGAAACCACTAGATTTTTTCTTTTCATAGCTAATTTTTTTAGCAAATTCTATTAGTTCAGCTCTATTTAAATTTTCATAAGATTTTAAAGTAATTTTGCCATCAAAAAATGCTAAAGCCATTAAAAAAGGCATTGAAAATTTGGCCGCATAAGCACTTTGTGGAGTGTATTTTGCTTCTATTGGATCACAGATAAATGAAATTGGCACCTCATCTACAAAACAATGCAAACTTTTGATATCTTGTGCTTTTAAGCCATCATTTCTTAAACTCATAGCACAATCAATAAGTCCATGTGCAAAATGACAACTTGGATAAGGTTTTAGTGAAACTTGCATTACTTGCCAAATTTCATTCAAGCCCTTACAAAGTTCATTTTTATCACACTCATCTTCTAAGCCAAAAGTTCTAAAGACATTATCCCTTCCTTCAAATATACTCAAAGGACCGCTCATATTAGCTTTTGCGCAATTTGCTACTAAAATTCCATTTTTCAAAGCATTAGCTATGTGTAAAACTTTAGAATTAGAACCATTAGATAAAAACTCATTTACCCCACTTGCAAAACTTCCTGCTAAACCTAATGCATTGATGATTTGTTCTTTGTTTAAATCAAGTAAAACACAACTTGCAGCTACACTACCAAAAATTCCTGCTATAGCTGTAGTATGAAAGCCACGCTTATGAAAACTTCCTTTGCTTGCTATACCCACTCTAGCAGCAATTTCCCAACCAACAATAAAGGCTTTTAAAA
The DNA here is from genome assembly GCF_024723515.1 of Campylobacter sp. W0066.2. Lineage (NCBI taxonomy): Bacteria > Pseudomonadati > Campylobacterota > Epsilonproteobacteria > Campylobacterales > Campylobacteraceae > Campylobacter > Campylobacter sp. W0066.2. Next base: position 14,405 of record NZ_JANQCV010000014.1, read on the forward strand.
CTTTTTTTCCATCTTTACTTACGCTAAATCCATAAGTTAAACAAAGTGGAGTTAAAATAGCACTAGCGTGCAAAATAGCTTCAGTATGAGTATCATCAAAATCAAGGGCATGCGCTGCAATAGCATTTACCATCGCAGCATAAATTACATCAAGCTTTTTATCCCTGCTCCAAATTTTTTCACTAGGATTTACGCTTAAAGCTTCAAAAGCCTTAGTTGCATTTAAAACACAAGCTTCATTTTTAGCAGCCAAGGCTGTTCCTAACGCATCAAGCATAAGCTCTTTTGCTCTTTGCTTTACTTCACTAGAAATAGCTTTATAGTCTAAATTTACGATAAATTCGGCTAGTTTTTCACTTAAATACATTTTTTCCTACTTTAGAATTGGTGCATTAGCAATTTTTTCTAAGAATTCATCAACTAATTTTGGTGCATAACCTACATAAGTTGTAGCATCCATTAAAACATCAATATCTTTTTCACTTAAAACCTTACTCACACGCTCATCTTCAAGTAAAACTTCTTTGAAAGTTTTATGATTTTCTATGCCTCTCATAGCATTTTCATAAATAATTTCATGTGCATGTTGCTTACCATAATGATCGCTTAAAGCAAACATCACGCGCTCTGCTAACACAAAACCATTAAGCGTATCAAGATTTTTTAACATTTTGTCTTTTTTAACTTCTAAATCATCAAAGACAAATTTCATATTTGCCAATACCACTGAAAGCATTAAAAATGCTTCTGGTAAAAGCTTCCATTCCATTTTCCAAACTTGACCATCTCTTTCATGCTCATGTCTTTCTATATCGCTTAAAATTGCAATATTAGCTCTTAGGGCATTACTTACAGTCACTGCGTTCTCACTTACTGCGGGATTTCTTTTATGGGGCATAGTAGAGCTTCCTACTTGACCTTTTCCAAAAGGTTCAGCAATTTCATCGATTTCATTATGAGCTAAAATTAAAAGTTGATGTGCGATTTTGTTAAAGGTTGCATTGATATTACCTAAAACATAACCAAGCTCGATAAAACGATCTCTTGCTGGTTGCCATGAGATATCAGGAACTTCTAAACCTAAGCTTTCTAAAGTAAGTTTTTCTACTTCATTAGCCTTGTCACTTAAGCTTGCTTTAGTTCCCACTGCACCTACAATTAATCCTACATATAATCTTTTTTCAAGTTCAATAATTCTTTCATAGTGGCGATTAAGCTCACTAAGCCAAATTGCAACTTTGTGTCCAAAAGTTATAGGTAAAGCTTGTAAAGCTAAAGTTCTTCCCATCATCGCAGTATTTTTATGCTCTTTTGCGATTTTTGCTAAATTTTTAGCTATATCTTTTAAATCTTGCTTGATTAAAGCCATAGCTTCTTTAAATTGTAAAACTATACCTGTATCAATGATATCTTGCGTTGTTACACCAAAATGCACATATTCACCAAGACCATTTTCGCAAGCTTTTTCTAAACCACGCACAGTAGGTACTAAAGGGTGTTTAGTCTTTTTAAACTCAGCAAAAATAAAATCCATATCCATAAATTTATAATGAGCTTTTTTAGCTATTTCTATAGCTGCTTCATTAGGGATAATACCAAGTTTTGCTTGAGCTTTTGCCAGGGCAGCTTCTACATCAAGCCATTTTTGAATTCTATTTTCTTCACTAAAAATAGCTCTCATTCCAGGGGTGCTCCAAGAATCTTGAAGCAACCTCATATCAAATACACTCACACCCATGTTTTATCCTTTAAAATTTATTTTTTCAAATGCTTGTTTTAAATCAGCAATCAAATCCTTACTATCTTCAAGACCTATATGAAATCTCACAAAAGGCCCTCTAGCACTCCAATCTGTCGCAGTTCTTGGTGGAGTAGTAACAGTAGCTAAACTCTCATATCCACCCCAGCTTGCACCGATTGAAAAATACTCTAAATTATCTACAAATTTAATGGCTTGTTCTTTTGAAATACCATCTGCAAATTCAATCGTTACCATACCATTAGCGCCTTTATGATCACGCATAAAAACTTCATGGTTTGGATGAGTTTTTAATTTTGGATAAAAGATTGTTTTAACTTCTTTTCTACTTTGTAAAAACTCTACTACCTCATCTGCACTTTTTTCATGTGCTTTCATTCTTACATCTAAAGTTCTCATACCACGAAGCACCAAATAAGCATCATCAGGACTTGTGGTAAATCCTAAAGCTTCTGGTAATTTGTCAAAATTTTTCCATTCTTTTTCATTAATCACTACTATACCCATAGTAACATCTGAATGCCCACTTAAGTACTTAGTTGCGGCAATTACTGAAATATCTACTCCGAGCTCAAGCGGATTTAAAAAATACCCGCTTGAATAGGTATTATCAATCGCTACTGGTATGTTATGTTTGTGTGCAATTTCACAAAGTTTTGGTAAGTCTATGATTTCATAAAGTATAGAACCTGGGCTTTCACAAAGGATTAATTTTGTGTTTGGTTTGATTTTTTCTTCTACATCAGAGGCATCAGCTTTTAAAAAGTCAATTTCTACGCCCATTTTAGTTAAAAATAAATCACAAATTGTTCTAACAGGTCCATAAATAGCATCAGTGATTAAAAAATGAGCATCTTTACTAGCATAATTTAAAAGCACCATAGCTAATGCTGCAAGTCCTGTTGGGAAAAGTTGCGCTCTATAGCCACCTTCAAGCTCACAAATTAGTTTTTCAAGTTCAAAATTTGTTGCTGTTCCTCTAGCACCATAACTTAAAACACGATCTGTTTTTCTTAACTCACGGTATTTTTGCCAAGTAGCATGATCTTTAAAAAGTATGGTTGATGCACGCATTAAGGTTGGATTAACTGATCTTACTTCGGCGTTTTGATCGCCTCTTCCTAGGTGGATTAATTTAGTTTTGTTATTCATTTTAAATCCTTTTTTACAAATAAACATAAGTCATAATCACATTAACAATAACAGCTACAAGCATAGGAATAGCTGTTCTTTTTACAACTTGTAATGGATTTACTTTAGCCATAGCTGAAATCGCCAAAATAGCAGGTGCAATTGGCGAAACACATCTGCCAAAACCTGTCATGATTTGAATAGGTGCTATCATAGCTATGGTTTCAACGCCAAAAGATTTTGCTATATTTGGGATAAGTGGCGCAAAAGAGAAAAATGCTGCATTTCCTGAACCCATTAAAAATGCACATACAGCAAGCAAAATAGAAACTGCTATAATAATAGCAAGCACTCCAAAACCTGCATCTTTTGCAAAACCTATTAAAGTATCCACAAAGCCAACTGATAAAAGTCCGCTTGCAAAAACTTGACCACAAACGATCAAAGAGACTGTGATTACAAACAAATGTCCCATACCTTTGAAAAATACCATGATAGAATTTAAAGTATCAATCAAACTTTTATAACGAATGATTTCAAAAATAATTGCTATAAAGGTTGAAATCATCATAGCAACCGGCACATTCATTTTAATAGCAGTAGATGAAGCTGCTTTAACTTCTTCCATAGTAGTAAATCCCATTAATACCATAATGCTATCTAAAACACTACTAAAGCCCAAAATTAACACTAAAGGTATAATAGGTAAAATCGCATAAATTCTAGGTGGCTTTTTAAGCTCTTCACTTTTACCATCATGTTCTGCTAATTCTTCTTCAACATCATCACGGTTAAATGTGAAATTTTCTTTTTTATCAAAATATTTTGAGCAAAAATAAATCGCAATACCTACTGCTATGATAATAGGCACAGTTGTAGGAAGCTGATAATGCACAAAATACACCGCAGGATCAATTTCAGCTGTTTTTGCAGCTAAAATTACATTGCCACTGCCTGGACCATGGTCAATGTATTGACAAATTGCGATAATTGAAAGCGCAGAAAGCTTAGAAACGCCTGAGCGTACTAAAATAGGATACATTGTAACCATAAGCAAAAGTGCTAAACCTGCATGTGAAGGTATAAAAAGCACTAAAAACTGGATTACAAAATACGAAACTAGCAATAAAATATAAGGTGATTTTACTGCCTTTAAAGGTCTTTCAAATACTTTAAATAAAGCATAGCTTGCACCCACATGATCCATATAAGCAGAAAATCCTGCTATACACATTAAAGTAAGTCCAAGACCTGCTAGAGTACTTGACATTTTAGTATTTACTACTTGGAAAATATCAAAAAGACCTAAATGTAAAGATTGCTTTTCACTAATAATAGGAGAAAGTCCAAAAATTCCTGCTAAAGCTAGCAAAAATAAACCACTTAAAAGCAACGCCATATGGGCGTTGATTTTTTTATAGAGCATAAATACAAGTAAAAATACAGAACATCCTGCAAAAAATAAACCCAACATGCTCTATCCTTTATGAGCAACAACCTCTATCTCCACTTTAGCACCCTTAGGAAGATCTTTTACCGCAAAAGCACTTCTTGCAGGATATGGGGCTGCGAAAAATTCAGAATAAACTTCATTGAATGCCATAAAATCATCGATATTTGCCAAAAAGCAAGTCGTTTTAACCACATTGTTAAAATAAAGATTATTTTCTTCTAATATAGCCTTAATATTTAATAAAGATTGTCTTGTTTGCTCTTTCACATCTTCACTTTCTATATTTCCGCTTTCTGGATTAATAGGAAGTTGTCCTGAAATAAATAACAAACCATTAGCTTCTCTATAAGCTGAATATGGTCCTATAGCCTTTGGATAATTTGCCATGTACACTCCTTGTGTTTAAATGAAATCATAATATAATATTATCATCATAATAATAAATTGTCAATATTTTTTATCATAATAATATTTTTTTTATTATTGTAAATATTAACAACTTTGATGAAAATATTTTGTAAAATAACAAAAAACAACAAAAAGGTCTAGATCATGGATGAGCAACAAAAAGAATTATTTATCAAACTTACTCAGTTTTTAGGACAGGTACTTGGAGATCAATACGAAATCGTTTTTCATGTGATTTCAGATGAGGGTTCATATATAGCAGCCATTGCAAATAACCACATTAGCGGAAGAACCATTAATTCTCCACTAACTTCTTTTGCAAGTGAGCTTGTACAAGAAAAAGAGTATTTAAATAAAGACTTTTTATGTGATTATAAAGCAAAGGTTGGAAAGTCTAAGATTATTACTGGATCAACTTTTTTTATAAAAAATCAAAATAAAATCGTAGGGATTTTATGTATAAATCACGATACCACAGAGCTTAGAAATGCTATTAGTAAAATCATAGAACTTGAAAAAATCAATGATTTTAGTGATTTATTAGATATTCATAATCAAAACAATGTAAATTTACATAATGTGAGTAATATAGAAACACTTAGTCATTCTATAGAAGATATTTTAGCTGAAAACATAGATTTGAAATATTTAAATTCAGGATATAGCTTAAGCACTGAGCAAAAAGATGAGATTATTAAAAAGCTTCATTCAAAAGGAATTTTTAATATTAAAGGAAGTATACCTATAGTTGCTAAGTCGCTTAATATATCAGAACCTAGCGTCTACAGATATCTACAAAAACTTAAAAACAATCTCTAAGCTAAAATACAAGCTTAGAGATAAAATAACCCGCAATAGTCGCACTAATAATCAAAACAAAACCTGGTCTTAAATAAGAGTGATTGATCACAAATTTACCTATTTTTGTTGTACCTGTTCTATCAAAAGCCACACATGCTATTTGATTAGCACCTGGGACTATAAAATCTCCACTCACACAAGGATAAAGTACAATAAGAATTTGGGGAGGAATTCCCAAACTCACACCCAAAGGCATTAAAGCAGCTACCGTTGCTGAAGGAGAAAAAATCACCATAGAAAAGGCGAATAAAGCCACCCCAAATAAATACGGATAATCTTCTACAACATGTGATAAAGAATCGCTAAATAAAGGCTTATAAGCCTCAAAAAATGTTCCTGTCATCCAAGCTATACCAAAAACCCCTACAACTCCTATCAGTCCTGATTTAAATACAGAAGCTTCACCAAGTTTATTAGCAGGAACTTTAGCAAAAAGCATAATCAAACAAGCTGTTGCAAGCATGATCATTTGGATTAAATTTGGAGTAGAAAGTCTTTCTATTTTACCATTTGCAAGCTCATAGTGAGGCAATAAATTCGTAAAAGTTCCAAAGAAAATAATAGTTAAAATCCCCAAAGCAAAAATATATAAAGACCTTTTAGCCATAGGATCATGCTCGCTATCTTTATTTTGCAAGTCTTCACTTAAAAAATGATATTCTCCTGCTTTTACTCTTTTTTGAAATTCCTCATCTTGCTCAAGCTCTTTTCCTCTTTTAAAAACACTCAAACAAGCAAGAAATACACCTATAAAAAAAGCAGGTAAACTTACCATTAGAATTTGCACTATCGTTGTACCACTAAAAGCTAAAATAGCTACCATAGCAGCAGTAGCTGCGCTCATAGGAGAAGCTACCACGCCAATACCTGCTGCAATCACTGAAACAGAAAGCGCTCTTTCAGGTCGAATTTTAGCTTGAGCAGCCACTTCTGCAATCACTGGATAAATAGAAAAAGCTACATAAGTAGTACCACAAAAAATAGTAAAAGTAGAGCTAATCAAAGGCCCCATAAAAACAATAGCTTGAGGTTTTTTCTTTAAAATTTTTTCTGCTATTTTTACTAGCAAATCAAGTCCACCTGCACTTTGCAAAACACTTACACAAGTAATCACAGCAAGTATAATAAACACAACACTCACAGGAAGCGAAGCTGGTTGCATACCAAAGACCAAAACCAAAATACACATACCAAGCCCACCTGCAACCCCAAGTCCTATACCACCATATCTACCACCTATGGCTATCATAGAAAAAATGATGAAAAATTCTAATATAAAAATAATATCCATTAATCTTGTGCCTTATATTGTTCCAAAAGCTCTTTTGCATGTTTAATTTGCTCTAATACCACTTTAGTTCCTGTACCACCATAAGATACTCTTGCGTCTATACAAGTTTCTAAAGCAATTGCCTCATAAATATCTTCTTGGATATTTTCATTAAATTGATGAAATTCCTCCATGCTAAGTTCTTCAAGCATTTTTCCATGTTTAATACAATAATTCACAGCCCCGCCAACTATACTATGAGCTTCTCTAAATGGTATATTTTTTCTTACTAAATAATCAGTCATATCCGTAGCATTTGAAAATCCTTTTGCAGCAGCTGCTCTTGTATTATTAGCATTTACTTGCATTTTTTCTATCATAGGAGTTATGATTTTCAAACTTGCCATTAAAGTATCCATAGAATCATAAACTTGAGCCTTATCTTCACTCATGTCAGTATTGTAAGCTAGTGGAATACCTTTCATAATAGTTAGCATTGCCATAACATTACCATACATTCTACCTGTCTTACCACGCATTTTTTCAGCCACATCAGGATTTTTCTTTTGAGGCATTATACTTGAGCCGGTACAAAAATCATCACTTAATTCTATAAACTTAAAATCTTGACTTGAAAAAAGTATAAGCTCTTCACAAAAACGACTAAGATGCATAAAGCACATTGCAGCCACAGAAGTAAATTCAACCATATGATCTCTATCACTAACGCTATCAATACTATTTTCTGTTGGTTTTGCAAAACCTAGTTCTTTGGCACAAAAATGTCTGTCTATATTAAATGTGGTTCCACCAAGCGCAGCTGCTCCTAAAGGACACTCATCCATTCTTTTATATAAATCTTCAAAACGAGAATAATCCCTACTTAACATCCAAAAATATGCCATAATCCAGTGTGAAAAAAGCACCGGTTGACCGGTTTGTAAATGTGTATAACCTGGCATAATAGCTTTGATATTTTTTTGAGCTTGATTTATAATTTCTTCTTGCAAAGCAATAATTTGATTTAAAATTTCTTTAATAACGGCTCTCATATGCATTTTTGAATCAAGCGTAGTTTGATCATTTCTACTTCTTGCAGTGTGAAGCTTTCCACCTACTGGGCCTACAATTTGTGTCATTCTCTTTTCTACAGCCATATGAATATCCTCATCAGCTATATCAAAAACAAAGGTTCCATTTTGAATTTCTTCTCTAACTTGTTCTAAACCCTTGATGATAGTTTTTGCTTCATCTTCTTTTATAATACCTTGTTTTGCAAGCATAGTGCAATGAATTATACTTCCTTGTATATCAAAAGGAGCAAGTCTTGGCTCAACTAATAATGAAGCAGTGTATTCTTCAACTAATTTATTTGTAGGTAAATCAAAACGTCCACCCCATAATTTCTCTGCTTTTTGTGACATATTTATCCTTCTATTTACAAATAAAAGGATAATTTTATAATTTTTATTTTTTCAAAGAGTTTAACTTTTCTTTTTTTTAAAAATTTTTAACATACCAAAAGCTATTTTTTTAAGAAAACTTTTTTTAGAATGCTTTGTTAAAAACTCTACTATATCTCTATGCCCAAACATTAGTGCAAAAGCAAAAGGTGTCATACCAAGACCATTGTTTTCATCAATATTTGCCCCATATTCTACTAAAAGCTTACACATAGGTAAATATCCTTTAAAACACACCCCTGCTAATGGAGTTTGCCCTCTATCATTTTTCTCATCTACCCTAGCATTATTTTCTAGTAAAAACTTAGCGCATTCATAAGCATTATGATAACTTGCAAGCATTAAAAGACTATCACCTTTATGATTTTTTAAATTCACACTTAAACCCGCTTCTATCATAATCTTTAAATTTTGCAAATCATTTTTTCTTGCGTAATCAAAAGCCATAGTACAAAGCTCTTGAATTCTTTTTTCTTCTTCATTACTAAACATATTTTTCCTTTATAATCTTTAGTTTGCCACTTTTAAAGTGGCAAGTAAAAATTACATTTTCAAAGCTTTTTTAATACCATTTGCATATTCACTTGAAATTTTTTCAAAATGACTTAATGCTCTAGCAATAATTTTTTCATCAACCCCACTCATAGAAGCAGCGATATTTTTAAATAACTGCTCTTTTTGATCTTGATTCATTATATTAAATAAAGCTCTTGGTTGGGTGTAAAAATCATCATCAAGTGGAGCATATCTTTGCGCGCTACCTTCAAGTGCTAAGTCAGGCTCAAGATAGCTTTTATCTTCTTTTGGGCTATCATCATAACTATTTGGCTCATAATAAGCAAGACCATTTTTATAAGTGTCAAAATTCATAGCTCCTGCTACATTATAAGTATTTACTTCACTTTTTGCACGATTAACTGGCAATAAATGATAATTTGTCCCTATGCGGTATCTATGCGCATCAGGATAAGAAAAGATTCTAGCTTGCAACATTTTATCAGGACTAAAACCAATACCAGGAACGATATTGCTTGGGCTAAATGCAGCTTGTTCTACTTCATTAAAGTAATTTTGCACATTTTTATTAAGTACTAATTCACCTACTTCAATTAAAGGCACAATACTATGTGGCCAAACTTTAGTTAAATCAAAAGGATTAAAACCTAGTTTTTCTGCTTCATCTTCTTTTAAAACTTGAATTTGGAAAGTCCATTTTGGAAAATCTCCTTTTTCAATAGCTTCATATAAATCTCTTTGATGACTTTCTCTATCATTTGCTATTAAATTTGCCGCTTCTTCATTAGTTAAATTTTTAATGCCTTGCTTGGTTTTAAAATGAAATTTCACCCAAAATCTTTCATTTTTATCATTAATCAAACTATAAGTGTGACTTCCAAAACCATGCATATGACGATAACTTGCAGGAATTCCTCTATCACTCATTAAAATAGTAACTTGGTGCAAGCTTTCAGGACAAAGGCTCCAAAAATCCCATGCAGCATTATTACTTCTTAGATGAGTTCTTGGATCTCTTTTTTGAGTATGGATAAAATCAGGAAATTTATATGCATCTCTTATAAAAAATGTCGGAGTATTATTACCTACTAAATCCCAATTTCCTTCTTTAGTATAAAATTTAATTGCAAAACCTCTTACATCTCTTTCAGCATCAGCAGCACCTGCTTCACCTGCAACGGTTGAAAATCTTATAAATAAAGGTGTGTTTTCTCCAAGCTGTAAAACTTTTGCTTTGGTGTATTGAGAAATATCTTTTGTGATTTTAAGTTCTCCATAAGCACCACTTCCTTTTGCATGAACAGTTCTTTCTGGAATTCTTTCTCTATTTTGATGAGCAAGTTTTTCAAGTAAAATATAATCTTGCATTAAAAGTGGACCTTTAGCACCCGCGCTTAATGAATTTTGATTATCGGCTATGATATTTCCAAAATCATTTGTTAGTTTTTTCATTGTGTCTCCTTTTTAAATAATAATTTTTATTATTTGATAAATTATATCCATATATTATTAAAATAAAATTAAACGATAAAAATTATCATTATTTAAAAAATGATTATAAAATTCTTATTTTTAAAAAAATAATCTTTTTTTAAGCATAATTATTTTTATTTTGTATTAAAATTGTTAAAAAATAAGAATAAGCATTCTTATTTTAAATATTTTTACTACAAAATTAATAAAAAAAGGAGAGCTTATGGATAAGGAAACAAGAACTTATTATATTAAATTAGTTAAATTTCTCGCAGAAGCCTTGGGTAGAAATTATGAAATAGTCTTGCACGATGTAAGTGAAGATGGAGCTAATATAGCAGAAATTGCTAATAACCATATTAGCAAAAGAACTATAAATTCACCCCTAACTGGTTTTGCTATTGAAATGATTAAAAATAAAATCTATTTAGAGCGTGATTACATAACACATTATAAAACTTCAGCTAAAAGCTCACAAGCAATGTCAGGCTCTACTTTTTTTATTAAAAAAGATGAAAAACTCGAAGGTTTGCTTTGTATTAATCATGATACCTCAGCGTTTAAAAAAATCTCTGATGAAATTTTAAATCTTGGAAATATTTATGATAATGCTTATGAAAACCCTGAGCAAGAAAATAAAGAATATATTAAACTTGATTTAGAAGAAATTGTCGAAGATATTTCGGGTATGGATATAGAAAGTTTTAAAAATAAAAGCTTAAAACCAAAAGAAAAGCAAAAAATGATAGCTAGTTTATATGAAAAAGGTGTGTTTAATGTAAAAGGTGTTATTCCTAAGGTTGCTGAACTTTTAGGTATTTCTGAGCCTAGTGTTTATAGACATTTACAAAAGATTAAATAATCATAATTTAAAAAAATTGTAATTTTTGATACAATAACACTTTAAATTTAATAAAAGGAAAAATATGGCTGATGATATGATGGATGAACAAGGCGAATCAAAGAAAAAAGGTGACAATACTTTAGTAATTATTATCGTTGTATTTTTATTTGTATTTTTACTTGTGATTGTAGGAGCGATTGCTTATTTAATGTTTAGCGGTAGTTCTGAAGAAAATCCTGCTCCACAAGCTGAAGAAAGCGCACAAGTTGCACAAGCTCCTAAGAAAACAAATGCAGTAGCAGCTAGAGGGAGTGATTATGCAAATATTGGGGTGATGTATCCTTTAGCACCTTTTACACTAAATTTATTAAGTGATGGTGGATCAAGATATGTAAAATGCACCATTCAACTTGAACAAAATGTTGAAACCCTAACCCCAGAACTTGATAAAAAAGTTGCTATTATTAGAGATATTATCATTAGAACTTTAACTTCAAAAACCTTTGAAGAAGTAAGCACCACAAAAGGCAAAGAAAGATTAAAAGATGAATTAACCGGTAAAATCAATGAGGTTTTAACTGATGGTTTTATCAAAAATATTTATTTTACTGACTTTGTAGTATCTTAATGATAGGCTGTGACATAGTCGTATGCTCTCGCATAGAAAAAATTTATGAAAGACATAAAACGCTTTTCTTGGATAAATTTTTATCCAAGCAAGAGCAAAGTTATATAAAAAATATCAACACTCTAGCAGGATTTTGGGCTATTAAAGAAGCTGCTTCTAAGGCTTTGGGGGTTGGAATTTCTAAAGAATGTTCTTTTTTTGACATCATCATCTATAAAGATGATAAAAATGCTCCACATATTAGTTTTTCTCAAAAAGTCATGCAAAAATTTAATATAAAATCAGCAAGTGTAAGCGTAGCACATGATGGGGATTTTGCTATAGCAGTAGTGGCTATAGAAACTAAGCAAGGTTAAAACCTTGCTTACATATAAAGCCCACCGTTGACTTTTAAAATTTCTCCTGTGATATAAGAAGAATGATCGCTTAATAAAAACGCCACAGCTTGAGCTACCTCGCTTGCATCTGCAAAACGCTTTAAAGGGATATTGTTAATATAATTTTGTTTTATTTCATCACTTAAAACTTCAGTCATATCACTTTTTATGAAACCTGGGGTAATGCAGTTATATCTTATATTTCTTGCTGCACCTTCTTTAGCAAAAGATTTTGTTAATGCTATCATACCGCCTTTACTAGCACTATAATTAGTTTGGCCTGCATTTCCCATTTCTCCAACTATAGAAGCGATATTTACAACCGCACCAAAACGCTTTTTACTCATAGTTTTTAATGCCTCTCTACAACCTAAAAAGCTTGAATTTAAATTAGCATTAATCACTGAAGAAAAATCATCCATACTCATTCTAAGTGCTAATTTATCATTGGTAATACCTGCATTATTAACTAAATAACTAAGCTCACCATCACTTTCTACTATAGTTGCAATAGCGCTTGTAAATTCTTCTTCAACACTTGCATCAAATTTAATCACAGCTGCAGTGCCACCACTTTTTTCTATCTCTTCTTTTAGTGCATCAGCAAGTTCAGGCTTACTTCTATAATTAATCCAAACTTTTAAGCCATAACTTGCTAATTCTTTAGCTATTGCTGCACCTATACCTTTACTTGCACCTGTTATTAAAACATTTTTTCCACTAAATTTCATTGTTCTCCTTTAAATTAAAATAAAGCCTCATCCATTTCTTTTGGGATAGGTAAGTTTAAAATTTTAAGCACGCTTGGCGCTATATTACTAAGCCCCATACCTTCTTTAAGCTTTTCTACTCCTTTAGCTTCCACAAAAGCAAAAACATCAAAGGTCGTGTGATTAGTGAGCATATTTTCTTTTTCATCCCTCATCGCTTCACAGTTTCCATGATCTGAAGTAATAATAAAAGCATAATCATACTCCCTTGCTTTAGCAATGACCCTACCTAAACACTCATCTACACATTCAACCGCACTAATCGCAGCTTCAAAATCACCCGTATGTCCCACCATATCACCATTTGCAAAATTTACTACGATAAAATCCATACCACTTTCTATACCCTTAAGCACCTCATCTGTGACTTCTTTAGCACTCATTTGAGGTTTTTCATCGTATGTTTTTACTTTAGGACTTGGAATTAAAACTCTTGTTTCATTGCATTCTAATTCTTCTTTTCCCCCATTAAAGAAAAAGGTTACATGAGCGTATTTTTCTGTCTCAGCTGTGTGAAGTTGGCTTAAATTTGCATTAGCTATTACAGAAGCTAAGGTGTTATTTAATTCTTCTTTTTCAAACATCACAGGCAGTTTAAAACTCTCATCATACAAACTCATAGTAATAGCATTTTTTATAAGCACTTCTTTTGAAAATTCATTAAAATTTTCTTGTGTTAAAGAAGCAACTAATTGACGCATTCTATCATTTCTAAAATTGATAAAAATCACACCATCTTCAGCCTTAATTCCATCAAAGTTTTGACTAATAACTGGGGTTAAAAACTCATCTGTAATATTTTCATTATAGCTTTTTTGTATAAATTGTGCGAAATCATCACACTTTGGTGCCTTAGCAAATAAAGCATCATAATAAGACTTAACCCTATCATAGCGCTTATCTCTATCCATAGCATAAAATCTTCCAGATAAAGAAGCAAAATTAATCCCTTCTTTTTCGCAAAATTCCTGTAAAGATTTTATAAATTCTAAACCTGAATTTGGAGGGCAATCCCTACCATCACTAATTGCATGCGCAAAAACTTCTTTATTTTCTTGCTTGCAAATTTTTAAAAGCGCATTAAAATGTGTATGCATAGAATGCACCCCACCATCACTATAAAGCCCTATAATATGCACTCTTTTGCATTTTTGTAATAACTCTTTTAAAGCCTTATTATCTTTTAAAGTATCATTTTCTATGGCTTTATTTATCTTAACTAAATTTTGATAGATTATGCGTCCACTACCTATACACATATGTCCTACTTCGCTATTACCCATTTGATCTTCAGGTAAGCCAACCGCTAAACCGCTTGTTTTTATCAAAACATTAGGAGTATTTTCAAAAAGCTTATCATAAGTTGGCTTTTTAGCATGAAAAAAAGCATTATAGTTTGAATTTGTATTATGTCCTATACCATCTGTGATTATCAAAATACATTTTTGACTCATTTTTTACTCTTTTTTATAATTTATTTATGTGATTTTACTAAAATTATGCTTTTAAAAAACAAATACAAGGTTAAAATTTTGCTTTATCTTACAGAATATACAAATTATATGTTTTTTTCTTATATTAGCGTACGTGCTGGTTTTGCATTTTTTATCGCTTTGTTTTTGAGTTTGTATTTAATGCCAAAATTTATCAAATGGGCTCAAAATAAAAAAGCAAATCAACCTATTTATGAATACGCTCCACAATCACACCAAGCTAAATCTCACACCCCTACCATGGGTGGGCTTGTTTTTATCTTTGCTACTATCATAGCAAGTGTTTTAAGTGCTGATTTAAATAATAGTTTTGTAATTGTTGGATTATTATGTTTGGTATTATTTTGCACTATAGGTTTAGTGGATGATTTAGGGAAAATTTTAAAAAAAGACAATCACGCAGGACTAAGCCCAAAAATGAAGCTTTTAGGACAATTTAGTGCTGCTTTTATTTGTGTTGGATTGTTATATCTATTTGATATAAATACTGAATTTTATTTACCTTTTTACAAACATTCTATTTTTGATGGTGGTATGTTTATGTTGTTTTTATGGATTTTAGTTATTGTATCAAGCTCTAATGCTGTGAATTTAACCGATGGACTTGATGGGCTTGCAACTGTGCCTTCTATATTTTCTCTCTTAAGCCTTGGTGCTTTTTTGTATTTAAGCGGAAATGCTATTTATAGCTCTTATTTATTTTTACCTAAAATTCAAGGCCTAGGAGAACTTGTGGTAATAAGCGCGGCTTTAGTTGGTGCGCTTATGGGGTTTTTGTGGTATAACTGCTATCCTGCACAAGTTTTTATGGGAGATAGTGGGAGTTTAAGCATAGGGGCATTTTTAGGCTATCTTGGTATAGTAAGTAAAAATGAAATTTTGCTTTTGCTTATAGGTTTTGTATTTGTTTTAGAAACTATTTCAGTGATTTTACAAGTAGGAAGTTTTAAAATTTTTAACAAAAGAGTTTTTAAAATGGCACCCATTCATCATCATTTTGAAAAAATAGGTTGGGTGGAAAATAAAATCATTGTGCGTTTTTGGATGATAGCCTTACTTGCAAATATTATTGCATTAATTAGTATAAAGTTAAGATAATGAAAATTTCACTTTTTGGATACGGAAAAACAACTAAAGCTTTTGCGCAGCGTTTTGAAAATTGCGATATTTATGATGATCATTTTACAAGTATAAGTAAGGATGAATTTAACAATACACTTTTACCACCTTGTGAATTTGATCCTTTAAAAAGTGACTTAGAAATTCCAAGTCCTGGTTTTCCAAGCGATCATCTTCTCATACAGCATGCAAGAAATTTAAGCAGCGAGTATGATTTTTTTTATGATGGCATGCCAAAAAGCGTTTGGATAAGTGGAACAAATGGCAAAACCACCACCACTCAAATGACACACCATCTTTTAAAACACATCAATGCGCAAATGGGAGCAAACATAGGAACTCCTTTAGCACAAATGGATATTAGTGCTAAATTATGGATTTTAGAAAGCTCATCTTTTTCACTTTTTTACACCAAAATAGCTAAACCTGAAATTTATGCGCTTTTACCTATCACACCTGATCATCTTTCTTGGCATAAAAGCTTTGAAAATTATGAGCGAGCAAAGCTTAGTGTGCTTGAAAGAATGAATGAAAATGATGTGGTAATTTTACCTAAAAAATATGAGGCTTATCCAACCCATGCTTATGTTATAAGCTATGAAGATGAGCAAGATTTAGCTAAAAAAATGCAAATTGACTTAGAAAAAATTCATTTTAAAACTCCATTTTTACTTGATGCACTTATTGCCTTAAGTATAGAAAAAATCATACTAGATCGTTGTTCTTATGAGCTTTTAAACAAGTTTAAGATAGAAAAAAATAAACTTGAAGAAATATTTGATCATAAAAATAGACTTTGGGTAAATGATACTAAAGCGACTAATCTGGATGCTAGTTTAGCTGCTCTTAAACGCTATAAGGATAAAAAAATTCATCTTATCATAGGTGGGGATGATAAGGGAGTGGATTTAAGTGCTTTATTTAATTTTATGAAAGAGCTTAATATAGAGCTTTATGCCATAGGAAAAAGCACTAATAAAATGCTTGAATACGCTAAAAATGCTAATTTAAAAGCATATTTTTGCGAGTTTTTACCTAAAGCAGTAGAAAAAATCAATCAAAACTTAACTAATGATGAAGTAGCCCTGCTAAGCCCTGCTTGTGCAAGCTTAGATCAATTTAAATCTTATGAAGAAAGAGGGGAGCTTTTTAAAAAATGCATTCAAGAGCTAAACTAAATCTTTGTGAATGCAAAACTTTAAAAACTCACATAAATTTATAAATTTCTTGCTTGGTTCTTTATTTTTATGATAAATCAAGCAAAGCTCTCTTGAAATTTTAAAATTTTTTAATCTCACTTCAAATAAGCTTTTAGCTTCAAGCTCTTCTTTAACGCTAAATTTAGGTAAAACTGCTAAAAAATCACCTTTTTTAACTAACTCTTTTATCATAGCAGTTGAGTTTAGCTCATAAACTAAATTAAGCTTTATATCTTTAGGCAAAGCATTTAAAAACACTTCTTTTGCGCCAGAACCTTGCTCACGACTTAACCATTTAAAATCCTTTAACTCATCTATAAAAAATTCTTTTTTGAAGTCATTTTTACTCACTACAATAAGCTCATCATCACAAATTTTAATCTTTTTTATATCCTTATCTTTGCAAATCCCTTCAATCAAACCTATATCTATTTCTTTATCTAAAATATCTTTGATGATATTTTGACTATTATCCAAAGACAAATTTAACTTGATATTTTCTGCCTTTTGGTCCAAAAAAGATCCTAGTAAATAAGTACCTACATTTTGACTCACTTTCATACTTATTTCATAGCTTTGATCATCTTGCATTGCTTTTTCAATGCGCTCAAATTCTAAAATCAAAGGTGTAATTTGCTTTAAAAAAACCTTTCCTTTTTCATTTAAACTTAAAAATTTAGCATTTCTATCAAAAAGCTTGGTGTTTAAACTTTTTTCAAGTTCAAATATAGCTAAAGACAAAGCAGATTGAGTTATATTTAATTCTTTAGCACAAGCTCTTAAGTTTAAATTTCTACACAAGGCTTGAAAATATTTTATTTGTCTAAAAGTCATAAGTATTCTTTTGATAAATATTTTTAATTATTATATCAAATAAAATTAATTTTACTTATCACAAAAAAATCATTAAGATTACAAAAAACAAAAAAAGGAAAACTCATGCATAAAAATATATATAAACATAGAAAATTTGAAGCTTTTTTACTGCTTTTTACTCTTGCTTTTTGTGCTTTTGCTATTTCTGAGCTTAGTTTTTTCAAAAATCTTGGAATTTCAGCTTTAATCGTAGCCGTAATCTTAGGAGCTTTAATAGGAAATTTGGCACATCAAAATGCAAATTTACTCAAAAAATCAGGAGTTTTAGGCATAGCAACAAAAGAAATTTTAAGACTTGGAATTATACTTTATGGTTTTAGAATTACTTTTAATGATTTAGAAAAAGTTGGATTAAATGGAATTTTATTAGTATTTTTAGTAGTGTTTTCTACCTTTTTTATGGGACTTTTACTAGGAAAATTATTTAAACTTGATCTTAAAGAAAGCATACTTATAAGTAGTGGCTCAAGCATTTGTGGAGCAGCTGCTGTGATGGCTAGTGAAAGCATTGTTAAAGGTGGCTCTGCTAAAGTTGGCGTGGCAGTTTGCACTGTGGTTGTATTTGGAACTTTGGGGATGTTTTTATATCCTTTGGCTTGGAATTTAGGCTGGTTTGATTTTTTTAGTTTAAAGCAAATGGGGTATTTCATGGGAGCAAGCTTGCATGAAGTTGCACATGCAGTTGCAGCAGGTGAAGCTGTGCAAGCAGGAGATAGTGCTGTCATAGAAAAAATGATGCGTGTTTTAATGCTAGTGCCTTTTTTGATTTTCTTAAGTCTTTTTTCATTGAAATTTCTAAGCAAAAATAATGAAAAAATCTCCATTAAAGCAAATATTCCTTATTTTGCTTTGTGGTTTTTATTTGCTTGTGGTATTAGCTCACTTGAAATATTAAATACAGATTTTGCGCTTAATTATATAAAACCAAGTATACAAACTATAGATACACTTTTGCTTTCTATAGCTATGGTAGCTTTGGGAGTAAATATCCATAAAAATGTTTTAAAAAATGCAGGCTTTAAACCATTTTTGATGGCATTGTTGTTATTTACATGGCTTATATTTTCAAATATTATTCTTGTAAAATTTCTCATGTAATCTCCTAGTTTTTTCTAGGAAATTATCTATTCTT
>NZ_JANQCV010000015.1:0-24976 GCF_024723515.1 Campylobacter sp. W0066.2
AATAAAGGGTTGTTTAAGGGTATAAAATTTTTCATAAAATTTGGCTCTAAGATCGATTATTAATTCATTTTCTAAAAAATCATCAATCTCACTGGAAAAATTTTCTTTATAAAATTTTTCTATATTAAAATCTTTGATTTTCTCTCCTTGTTTTAATTTATAATAAGGTATTAAATCTTTTGCTAAAATAGGACCAAAAAGATTTGAAAATATTAATACATTTTCATCTATATATTTTTTAGCTATTTCATCTAAATTCTCATAATCTAAATATTCAAAAGCAACACCATTGTATCTTTGAACCGCTTTAGTTGTATCTTTTTTTAATATATCTTGGCTAAGATTATATAGTTCATCTTTGTCTTTGATACCAAAAAATTTTTCAAGAACATTTTCGTCACATTCTTTAATAAATTTTTTGTATTTAGCAATTACTTCAAGTCTTTTATCGTATAACTTGTTAAATATGAATGATTTTTCATTTAAACAACTATGTGTATTTATTTTACTTTTTCCCTCACTAGGTGAAAATAAAATTTTCATAATAAATCCTTTATTTTTTAAAAATTATACAAAATTATTTAAAACACTTGACATTAATTTAAAATTACATTATAATTCAACTTTATTTTTTGCTGGTTTAGCTCAGTTGGTAGAGCAGCTGCCTTGTAAGCAGCAGGTCGGGGGTTCAAGTCCCTTAACCAGCTCCATTGTTAATAGCAGTGTTTGACCAGAAATAAAAAGCATTATTATTCATGGTGAGTTACTCAAGTGGCCAACGAGGGCAGACTGTAAATCTGCTGGCTTTCGCCTTCCGTGGTTCGAATCCACGACTCACCACCATTGCTTTGCGGGAGTAGCTCAGTTGGCTAGAGCATCAGCCTTCCAAGCTGAGGGTCGCGGGTTCGAGTCCCGTTTCCCGCTCCAACCTGATTTTGGTAGAGTGAAACTGGGAGCTGTTTTTAAATTCAGAATTTCTAGCAGTTTCAAATTTCCAAAATTTTATAGTTTATGTTTTTAATTTTTCTGAGCGCTCGTATGGCTCAGAGGTAGAGCACTCCCTTGGTAAGGGAGAGGTCGCGGGTTCAAGTCCCGCTATGAGCTCCATTGATTTCAAAAGATTATAAAACATAAATTAGTATTTGTTTGTAAATTTTATATGGAGGAAAAAGATGGCTAAAGAAAAATTTTCACGTAATAAGCCTCACGTAAATATTGGTACTATTGGTCACGTTGACCACGGTAAAACTACTTTAACAGCTGCTATCTCTGCTGTTCTTTCAAGAAGAGGTTTGGCTGAGCTTAAAGATTATGATAATATCGATAACGCTCCTGAAGAAAAAGAGCGTGGTATTACTATTGCTACTTCTCACATTGAGTATGAAACAGAAAATCGTCACTATGCTCACGTAGATTGCCCAGGTCACGCTGACTATGTTAAAAACATGATTACTGGTGCTGCTCAAATGGACGGTGCTATTCTTGTTGTTTCTGCAGCAGACGGCCCAATGCCACAAACTAGAGAGCACATCTTACTTTCTCGTCAAGTAGGTGTACCATATATTGTTGTTTTCATGAACAAAGCTGATATGGTTGATGATGCTGAGTTATTAGAATTAGTTGAAATGGAAATTAGAGAATTATTAAGCTCTTATGATTTCCCAGGAGATGATACTCCGATTATTTCAGGTTCAGCTTTACAAGCTCTTGAAGAAGCAAAAGCTGGACAAGATGGTGAATGGTCTAAAAAAATCTTAGATCTTATGGCGGCAGTTGATGAGTATATTCCAACTCCAGCTCGTGATACAGATAAAGATTTCTTAATGCCTATCGAAGATGTATTCTCAATTTCAGGTCGTGGTACGGTTGTTACTGGTAGAATTGAAAAAGGTATTGTTAAAGTTGGTGATACTATTGAAATCGTTGGTATTAGAGAAACACAAAGCACTACAGTAACTGGTGTTGAAATGTTTAGAAAAGAAATGGATCAAGGTGAAGCAGGAGATAACGTTGGTGTTCTTCTTCGTGGGACTAAAAAAGAAGATGTTCTTCGTGGTATGGTTCTTGCTAAACCTAAATCAATCACTCCTCATACTGATTTTGAAGCAGAAGTTTATATTTTAAATAAAGATGAAGGTGGACGCCATACTCCATTCTTTAATAACTATAGACCACAATTTTATGTAAGAACAACTGATGTTACTGGTTCTATCCAACTTGCAGAAGGCGTTGAAATGGTTATGCCAGGCGATAATGTTAGAATTACTGTAAGTCTTATTGCACCAGTTGCGCTTGAAGAAGGTACTCGTTTTGCTATCCGTGAAGGT
Organism: Campylobacter sp. W0066.2; assembly: GCF_024723515.1. Taxonomy (NCBI): domain Bacteria; kingdom Pseudomonadati; phylum Campylobacterota; class Epsilonproteobacteria; order Campylobacterales; family Campylobacteraceae; genus Campylobacter; species Campylobacter sp. W0066.2. The sequence continues at coordinate 2,328 of NZ_JANQCV010000015.1, forward strand.
GGCCGTACTGTTGGTTCAGGTGTTGTTTCTAAAATTATTAAATAATTATAAGCGAGATTTAATCTCGCTTTTTAAGGAATAAAAATGAGAATTAAAGTTGGTTTAAAATGTGAAGAGTGCGGTGATATTAATTATAGCACTTTTAAAAATAGTAAAAATACAACTGAAAAGTTAGAATTAAAAAAATATTGCCCAAGATTGAAAAAACATACAATTCATAAAGAAGTTAAATTAAAAAGTTAAGGCTTTTATAAAAAAGCCCTTAGGGCAATAGCTCCAACGGTAGAGCGCCGGATTCCAAATCCGATGGTTGGGGGTTCGAATCCCTCTTGCCCTGCCACAAAATAAGGTAAAATATGGAAAAACTAATAACTTATTTTAAATTGTCAAAAGCTGAATTAGGAAAAGTAATTTGGCCTTTGAAAGAGCAAGTTAGAAATGCTTATATTACAGTTTTTGTAGTTGTTACTGTTGTTTCATTATTTTTAGCATTAGTTGATTTGATTATGTCATTTTCATTATCTAAGATTATAGGATAGAAAAATGAATCATAAATGGTATGCAATTCAAACTTATGCAGGTAGTGAGATGGCTGTAAAAAGAGCCATAGAAAATTTAGTTAGAGATCATGGAATTCAAGAGCAATTATTAGAAGTAATTGTTCCAACTGAAGATGTGATTGAATTTAAAAATGGTAAAGAAAAAATAAGCGAAAGAAGTTTATATTCAGGCTATGTATTTGCTAATATAGACTTATCAACAGAGCTTTGGCATAAAATTCAGTCTTTACCAAAGGTTGGTCGTTTCATAGGTGAAAGTAAAAAACCAACCCCATTAAGTGAAAAAGATATCAATCTTATTTTAGAAAAGGTGAAAAATAAAGCAGCACCTAAGCCTAAAATTTCATTTGATAAAGAAGAAAGTGTAAGAATAACTGAAGGTCCTTTTGCAAACTTTGTTGGTATTGTAGAGGAATATGATATGGTTAGAGGCGTTTTAAAGTTAAATGTTTCTATATTTGGTAGATCAACTCCAGTAGAAATCTTATACTCTCAAGTTGAAAAAATAGTTTGATTATATAGTAAGTAAAGGAGAAAGGTTATGGCTAAAAAAGTCGTAGGAGAAATTAAATTACAAATAGCTGCTACTAAGGCTAATCCATCACCTCCAGTTGGTCCTGCTTTAGGCCAACAAGGTGTTAATATTATGGAATTTTGTAAGGCATTTAATGAAAGAACAAAAGATATGGCTGGTTTTAATATTCCAGTTGTTATTACTGTTTATGCAGATAAAAGCTTTACATTTATAACAAAACAACCACCAGCTACAGATTTAATTAAAAAAGCTGCAGGTATTTCTAAAGGTACAGATAACCCTTTAAAAAATAAAGTAGGTAAATTAACTAAAGCACAAGTTTTAGAAATTGTAGATAAAAAAATCGCTGATATGAATACAAAAGATAGAGAGCAAGCTGCTAAAATTATCATGGGTTCTGCTCGTTCTATGGGTGTTGAAATCGTAGATTAATACTCTTTACCGCCAAGAGTTTAAAAAGGCGGTAGCACTTTATATAAAATGCGGAGAAAATTGATGTCTAAAAATATTAAAAGATTTACAGAATTATTAAAAAAAATAGATTCAAATAAAAACTATTTAATGGATGAGGCAATAAGCACAGTAAAAACTCTTGCTTCTGCTAAATTTGATGAAACAGTTGAAATTGCTTTAAAATTAAATGTTGATCCAAGGCATGCAGATCAAATGGTAAGAGGTAGTGTTGTTTTACCTTGCGGTACAGGTAAAAAAGTTCGTGTTGCTGTTATTGCAAAAGATGCAAAAGCTGATGAAGCGAAAAATGCAGGTGCTGATATAGTTGGTAGCGATGATTTAGTAGAAGAAATTCAAAAAGGTAATATGAATTTTGATGTTTTAATTGCTACACCAAATTTAATGGGTCTAGTAGGTAAAGTAGGTCGTATTTTAGGGCCTAAAGGTTTGATGCCAAATCCTAAAACAGGTACAGTAACAATGGATGTTGCTCAAGCTGTTAATAATGCTAAAAATGGACAAGTTAATTTCCGTGTTGATAAACAAGGAAACATCCATGCAGGTTTGGGTAAAGTTAGTTTTACTCAAGAACAATTAAAAGAAAATATGACAGCATTTGTAAAAGCTATTAATAAACATAAACCAGCTGCTGCAAAAGGAAGATATATTAAAAATGCTAGTCTTTCTTTGACTATGAGTCCTTCTCTTTCTCTTGATGCTCAAGAATTACTTGATACAAAATAAAATTAATGAGAGTTTTTCTCTCATTAATAAAAATTAGATAAGATAATAACTTTTATTTTATCTAATTTTTATCTTAGATTGGAGATAGCCGAGGTCTTAGGACTTAATTAGATTTTCTGCTCTGCTTGAAATCACCGGTCGGAAAGGAGTAAAGATGACTAAAAGCCAAAAAATTGAACTTGTTTCTAAGCTTGAAGAGGGTTTTAAGGTTAGTGAGGCTGTTGTAGTTTGTAATTACAAAGGTTTAAACACTAAAAAACTTGAAGAGTTAAGAAATAATGCGAGAGAAATGGATGTTAAAGTTCAAATTATTAAAAATACTTTAGCAAGTATTGCTCTTAAAAATGCCGGCAAAGATAGAATGGAACTTAAAGATACAAATATTTATCTTTGGGGTGAAGACCAATTAAATGTTTCAAAAGTTGCTGATAAATTTAGCGAAGCTAATCAAACATTTGAAATCAAAACCGCATTTATTGATGGTGAAGTTGCTTCAGTAGACAAAGTTAAAGCTTTAGCTAAAATGCCTTCTCGCAATGAATTGCTTGCTATGCTTTTGCAAGTTTGGAATGCACCAATCACCAATTTTACAATTGGATTAAATGCATTAAAAGAAAAAAAAGAAGCTGAATAAAATTTAAAAAGGATAAAAAATGGCAATTACTAAAGAAGATGTATTAGAATTTATTTCTAACCTAAGTGTTCTTGAACTTTCAGAATTAGTAAAAGAATTTGAAGAAAAATTTGGTGTTTCTGCTGCTCCAGTTATGGTTGCAGGTGCTGCTGTTGCAGGTGCTGCAGGTGCTGCTGCTGAAGAAAAAACTGAATTTGACATCGTATTACAAGATGGTGGCGATAAAAAAATCAATGTAATTAAAGTTGTTCGTGCTTTAACTGGTCTTGGACTAAAAGAAGCAAAAGATGCAGTTGAGCAAACTCCATCAGTTCTTAAAGAAGGTGTTAGCAAAGCTGAAGCCGAAGAAGCTAAAAAACAACTTGAAGAAGCTGGCGCTAAGGTTGAGCTTAAATAATTTTTTTTGTTTTAAAAGAAAGGATTTTATGTCCTTTCTTGTTTTCCTTTAATTAGGATTCTTTCTTTCAATACTTTTACCATGGGGTATAATAATATGTTAAATTCACAATCAGGAAATCGTTTAAGAATAGACTTCTCGAATGTTCCACAACAAATAGACATTCCAAATTTATTACAATTACAAAAGAAAAGTTTTGATTATTTTTTAAACATAGATGCTAAAAATTCAGAAAGTGGAATTGAAAAAGTATTTAAATCTATTTTTCCAATTCATGATCCACAAAATAGATTAAGTTTAGAATATGTAAGTAGTGAAGTAGGTAAACCTAAGTACACTATTAGAGAGTGCATGGAAAGGGGTTTGACTTATTCTGTAAATTTAAAAATGAAAATCCGTTTAACTTTACATGAAAAAGATGAAAAAACGGGTGAAAAAATTGGTATAAAAGATATTAAAGAACAAGAAATTTATATTAGAGAAATTCCTTTAATGACAGATAGAATTTCTTTTATTATTAATGGAGTAGAAAGGGTTGTAGTAAATCAACTTCATAGAAGTCCGGGTGTTATATTTAAAGAAGAAGAAAGTTCTACTGTTGCAAATAAATTAGTATATACAGCCCAAATCATACCAGATCGTGGCTCTTGGCTTTATTTTGAATATGATGCTAAAGATGTGCTTTATGTGCGTATCAATAAAAGAAGAAAAGTGCCTATTACAATTTTATTTAGAGCACTCGGTTATAAAAAACAAGACATTATAAAATTATTTTATCCTATACAAACTATTCATATTAAAAAAGATAAATTTTTAACAGAGTTTAATCCAAATGACTTTTTAGATAGAGTTGAGTATGATTTAAAAGATGAAAAAGGCAATGTAATTCATCAAGCTGGTAAAAGAATGACAAAGAAAAAGGCCGAACAGCTTGTAAAAGATGGGGTTAAATGGGTTGAATATCCAGTTGAAATTTTAACAAATAGATATTTAGCTAATCCTATTATTAATAAAGAAACTGGTGAGGTTTTATTTGATTCTTTAACGCTATTAGATGAGGGAAAACTAGCAAAAATTAAAGAGGAAAAGCAGTTTGATATTGCAAACGATTTAGCTAATGGAGTAGATGCTGCTATTATTAATTCTTTTATTCAAGATAATGAAACTTTAAAATTATTAAAACAAACAGAAAATATAGAAGATGAAAATGATTTAGCAGCTATTAGAATTTATAAAGTGATGAGACCAGGTGAGCCTGTAGTAAAAGATGCTGCAAAAGCTTTTGTGAATGATTTATTTTTCAATCCTGAAAGATATGATCTAACAAAAGTTGGTCGTATGAAAATGAACCATAAATTAGGTTTAGATACGCCTGAATACGTTACAGTTTTAACTAATGAAGATATAGTAAAAACTGCAAAATATTTAATTAAAGTAAAAAATGGTAGAGGCCATATCGATGATAGAGATCACTTGGGTAATCGTCGTATTAGATCAATCGGAGAGCTTTTGGCGAATGAACTTCATGTAGGTCTTGCTAAAATGCAAAAATCTATTAGAGATAAATTTACGGCTTTAAATGCAGATATTGACAAAGTAATGCCTTATGATTTGATCAATCCTAAGACAATTACTGTAACTATTATGGAATTTTTTACCGGTGGTCAATTATCTCAATTTATGGATCAAACAAACCCATTGAGTGAAGTAACTCACAAGCGTCGTTTGTCTGCACTTGGTGAGGGTGGTTTAGTAAAAGAAAGAGCAGGATTTGAGGTGCGTGATGTCCATGCAACGCATTATGGAAGAATTTGTCCTGTTGAAACCCCAGAAGGTCAAAATATCGGTTTGATTAATACACTTTCAACTTATGCTAAAGTAAATGATTTGGGTTTTGTTGAAGCACCTTATAAGAAAGTAGAAAATGGTAAAGTAAGCAATGAAATCGTTTATTTAACCGCTACTCAAGAAGAAGGTTTAGTGATCGCAGCAGCTTCAACTAAAATTGATGAAAAAGGTAATATTGTTGAAGAATTTGTTGAAGCAAGGCAAGATGGTGAAACAATCTTAGCAAGAAGAGAAGAAGTGCATTTGATTGACCTTTGTTCGGGTATGATAGTAGGGGTTGCAGCATCTTTAATTCCATTCTTAGAGCATGATGATGCAAACAGAGCTTTGATGGGTTCAAACATGCAACGTCAAGCAGTGCCTTTACTAACCGCACAAGCACCTATAGTAGGTACTGGTATGGAAAAAATCATTGCGCGTGATGCTTGGGAAGCTATTAAAGCTAAAAGAGCAGGGATTGTAGAAAAAGTTGATAATAAAAATATTTTCATTTTGGGTGAAGATGAAAATGGACCATTTATTGATCATTATAAAATGGAAAAAAATCTAAGAACTAACCAAAATACAACTTTTATTCAACATCCGATTGTAAAAAAAGGTGAATTTGTTCAAGCAGATCAAATCATTGCAGATGGTCCAAGTATGGATCAAGGCGAACTTGCTATTGGTAAAAATGCTTTAATCGCATTTATGCCATGGCATGGGTATAACTATGAAGATGCTATTGTAATTAGTGAGAAAATTTTACGTGAAGATGCTTTTACTAGTGTTCATATTTATGAAAAAGAAGTAGAAGCAAGAGAACTTAAAGATGGCGTAGAAGAAATTACAAAAGATATTCCAAATGTAAAAGAAGAGGATTTAGCACATCTTGATGAGAGTGGTATTGCTAAAATAGGAACTCATATTAAGCCTGGTATGATTTTAGTGGGTAAAGTTTCACCTAAAGGTGAAGTAAAACCTACACCTGAAGAAAGACTATTAAGAGCTATTTTTGGCGAAAAAGCAGGACATGTTGTAAATAAATCTTTATATGCAACTGCTTCACTAGAAGGTGTTGTTGTAGATGTGAAAATCTTTACTAAAAAAGGTTATGAAAAAGATGTACGCGCTATAAAAGCTTATGATGATGAAAAATTAAACCTTGAAAAAGAACATCATGATAGACTTTTAATGATGGATAGAGAAGAAACTTTAAGAGTTTGTTCTTTGCTTTCTAAGTCGCCTTTAAATTCAGATGAAGAAATAAATGGTGTTAAATATAAAAAAGGTTCCAAAGTAGAAATTACAGAATTAGAAAAAATCAATCGTTTTGCATTAAATTCTTTAGTTAAAGCTTATTCTAAAGAAGTGCAAAAAGAATACGATGATTTAAAAAACCATTTCCAAAATGAGAAGAAAAAGCTTAAAACAGAGCATGATGAAAAATTAGAAATTTTAGAAAAAGATGATATTTTACCAAGTGGGGTAGTGAAACTTGTTAAAGTATATATCGCGACTAAGAGAAAATTAAAAGTTGGAGATAAAATGGCAGGACGCCATGGAAATAAAGGTATTGTATCTAATATCGTTCCAGAAGTTGATATGCCATATTTACCTGATGGAAGACCTATTGATATAGCTTTAAATCCTCTAGGGGTTCCAAGCCGTATGAACATAGGACAAATTCTTGAAAGTCACTTAGGGATTGTTGGTATGAGACTAGGTGATCAAATTCAAGAAATTTTTGATAGAAAACAAAAAGATTTTGTAAAAGAATTGCGTGAAAAAATTCTTGAAATTTGTAGTGTATCTAGACTTGAATTAGAAAAGAAATTTGTGCAAACTTTAAATGATGAGCAACTTATTTCTTATGCTAGAGATTGGGCTAAAGGAGTAAAATTTGCTACTCCTGTATTTGAAGGTGTAACGGTTGAAGAATTTGGTAAGCTTTTTGAAATGGCTAAAATAGCTATGGATGGAAAAAGCGAACTTTATGATGGAAGAACTGGTGAAAAAATGGCAGAGCGTGTACATGTTGGATGTATGTATATGCTTAAATTACACCACTTAGTAGATGAAAAAGTTCACGCAAGAAGTACTGGACCTTATAGTCTTGTAACACAACAACCAGTTGGTGGTAAGGCTTTATTTGGTGGACAAAGATTTGGTGAGATGGAGGTTTGGGCTCTTGAAGCTTATGGAGCAGCTCATACTTTAAGAGAAATGTTAACCATAAAATCTGATGATGTTGAAGGTAGATTTAGTGCTTATAAAGCTTTAACAAAAGGTGAGAATGTTCCAGCAACAGGTATTCCAGAAACATTCTTTGTACTTACAAATGAATTAAAATCTCTTGCTTTAGATGTTGAGATTTTTGATAAGGATGAGAATAATGAGTAAATTTAAACCTATCGAAATAAAAGAAGATGGCAGACCTAGAGACTTTGAAGCTTTTCAATTAAGACTTGCAAGTCCTGAAAAAATCAAATCATGGTCTTATGGGGAAGTAAAAAAACCAGAAACGATTAATTATAGAACCTTAAAGCCTGAAAGAGACGGGCTTTTTTGTGCTAAAATTTTTGGACCAGTAAGAGATTATGAGTGTCTTTGTGGTAAGTATAAAAAAATGCGTTTTAAGGGCATTAAGTGTGAAAAATGTGGTGTTGAAGTTACTAGTTCTAAAGTGCGTCGTTCAAGAATGGGGCATATTGAGCTAGTTACCCCGGTAGCACATATATGGTATGTAAACTCTTTACCAAGTCGTATCGGTACTTTGCTTGGTGTAAAGATGAAAGACTTAGAACGCGTATTGTATTATGAAGCATATATAGTAGAAAATCCAGGTGATGCATACTATGATAATGAAAATACTAAAAAAGTTGAATTTTGTGATGTATTAAATGAAGAGCAATATTTAAATTTAATGCAGCGCTATGAAAGTAGTGGATTTAAAGCTAGAATGGGCGGTGAAGTTGTTAGAGATTTACTAGCAAATTTAGATCTTGTCGAGCTTTTAAATAAACTAAAAGAAGATATTGCAGCAACTAATTCAGAAGCAAAGAAAAAAACTATCATTAAACGTTTAAAAGTGGTAGAAAATTTCTTAAATAGCAATTTAAATAGCAATACAAATATTGATGAAGTGGTACCTAATCGTCCTGAGTGGATGATGATTACAAATTTACCTGTATTACCACCTGATTTAAGACCTTTAGTAGCTTTAGATGGTGGAAAATTTGCAGTTTCTGATGTGAATGATTTATACAGAAGAGTTATTAATAGAAATACACGTTTAAAAAGACTTATGGAACTTGATGCACCTGAAATCATCATTAGAAATGAAAAAAGAATGCTTCAAGAAGCAGTTGATGCTTTATTTGATAATGGTAGAAGAGCAAATGCGGTTAAAGGTGCAAATAAACGTCCATTAAAATCTTTAAGTGAAATCATCAAAGGAAAACAAGGTCGTTTCAGACAAAATCTACTTGGTAAAAGGGTGGATTTTTCAGGTCGTAGTGTTATTGTTGTTGGGCCAAAACTTAGAATGGATCAATGTGGTTTACCTAAAAAAATGGCTTTAGAATTATTTAAGCCACACTTATTAGCTAAACTTGAAGAAAAAGGTTATGCAACTACCGTAAAACAAGCTAAAAAAATGATAGAAAACAAAACTAATGAGGTTTGGGAGTGCTTAGAAGAGGTTGTTAAAGGTCATCCTGTAATGCTTAACCGTGCTCCAACCTTGCATAAGCTTTCCATCCAAGCTTTCCATCCGGTTCTTGTAGAGGGTAAAGCAATTCAACTTCATCCATTAGTATGTGCAGCGTTTAATGCTGACTTTGACGGGGACCAAATGGCTGTGCATGTGCCTTTATCTCAAGAAGCAATAGCTGAATGTAAAGTATTAATGCTCTCATCTATGAATATCTTGCTTCCAGCAAGTGGTCGTTCTGTGACTGTGCCTTCTCAAGATATGGTTTTGGGGATTTATTATCTATCTTTAGAAAAAGATGGTGCTAAGGGTGAGCATAAAATTTGCACAGGTATTGAAGAGGTTATGATTGCCCTAGAAGCAAAATCTTTAGATATTCATGCAAGTATTAGAAGTGTGGTTGATGGTAGAAAAATCACTACGACTGCGGGAAGATTGATTATTAAGTCTATCTTACCTGATTTTGTTCCTGAAAATATGTGGAATAAAGTCATGAAGAAAAAAGATATTGCAGCTTTGGTCGATTATGTATATAAAGAAGGTGGCCTTGAAGTAAGTGCTAGCTTTTTAGATAAATTAAAAGATCTTGGTTTTGAATATGCAACAAAAGCGGGTATTTCTATTTCAATTGCTGATATTATTGTGCCTGATCAAAAGCAAAAAAGTATAGAAGAAGCTAAAAAACAAGTAAGAGAAATCCAAAATTCATATAATTTAGGTTTGATTACTTCAGGCGAAAGATATAATAAGATTATTGATATTTGGAAAAGCACTAATAATATCTTATCAAAAGATATGATGGAATTGATTAAAAAAGACAAAGAAGGGTTTAACTCTATTTATATGATGGCAGATTCTGGTGCTAGGGGTTCAGCAGCTCAAATTTCACAGCTTGCTGCGATGAGGGGTCTTATGGCTAAACCTGATGGCTCTATTATTGAAACACCGATTATTTCAAACTTCCGTGAGGGACTTAACGTTCTTGAATATTTCATTTCAACTCACGGTGCTAGAAAAGGTCTTGCAGATACAGCGTTAAAAACAGCAAATGCAGGTTATTTGACAAGAAAACTTATCGATGTGGCACAAAATGTAAAAGTTACAATGGAAGATTGTGGTGCACATGAGGGTGTTGAGATTAATGAAATTACTGCAGATGGTGTTGTGATTGAAACCTTAGAAGAAAGAATTTTAGGAAGAGTTTTAGCTGAAAATATTATTGATTCTATTACCAATGAGATTTTATTCTCAGAAGGTACTTTAGTAGATGAGGAAAAAGCTAGAATTATTGTTGAAAGTGGAGTAAAGAGTGTAAGCATTAGAACTCCTATTACTTGTAAAGCTAAAAAAGGAGTTTGTTCTAAATGTTATGGTATTAATCTAGGCGAAGGAAAATTAGTTAAACCAGGTGAGGCTGTAGGTATTATATCTGCTCAATCAATCGGTGAGCCAGGAACACAGCTTACGCTGAGAACTTTCCACAGCGGTGGTACTGCTAGTACAGATTTACAAGATCGTCAAGTGGTAGCACATAAAGAAGGTTTTGTAAGATTTTATAATCTTAATACCTATGAAGATAGACAAGGTAAAACTATAGTGGCTAATCACCGCAATGCTGCTATTTTACTTGTGGAGCCAAAAATCAAAGCTCCATTTAAAGGAACTATCTATATTGAGCATGTATATGAGGATGTGGTGGTTAGCGTTAAAGCAAAAAACAATGAAGCTAAATTTATATTAAGAAAATATGACTTAGCAAAAGCTAATGAGCTTGCGGGTGTAAGTGGTAATATTGAAGGTAAATTATATATTCCATATAGCGATGGTGCTGAAGTAGCTGAAAATGAAAGTATTGTAGAAGTAATCAAAGAAGGTTGGAATATACCAAATCGTATTCCTTATGCGAGTGAATTGCTAGTAAAAGATGGAGATCCTATCACTCAAGATATTATAGCTGGCGCAAAAGGTACTTTGAAGTTTTATATGCTTAAAGGGGATGGTTTAGATAGAATTAGAAATCTAAAAAAAGGTGATGTAGTTAAAGAAAAAGGTGTTTTTGTTGTTATTGCCGATGAAAATGATAGAGAAGCAAAAAGACATTATATACCAAGAGAATCTGTGATTGAATTTGACGATAGCACTTTTGTGGATAATCCTAAAACCATTATAGCAAAATCAAGTAAAGAAGATAAAACCATTATTGCTGAATGGGATGCATATAACAATACTGTAATTGCAGAAGTTGCAGGTACAATTAATTTTGAAGATATTGAGTCAGGTTATAGCGCTGATGAGCAAATTGATGAAGCAACGGGTAAAAGATCGCTTGTTATTAATGAGTATTTACCAAGTGGAGTGCGTCCTGCATTGTTAATTATAGGCGAAAATGACAAAGTAGTGCGTTATCAACTAGAGCCAAAAACTGTTATTTATGTAAATGATGGCGATAAGGTTAAGCGAGCTGATATCCTAGCTAAAACACCAAAGGCAGCAGCTAAGTCAAAAGATATTACTGGAGGTCTTCCAAGGGTATCTGAATTATTTGAAGCAAGAAAGCCAAAAAATACCGCTGTTGTGGCTGAAATTGATGGGGTTGTTAGATTTGATAAACCTTTAAGATCAAAAGAAAGAATCATCATTCAAGCAGAAGATGGAAGTAGTGCAGAGTATTTGATAGATAAATCAAAACGTATTCAAGTAAGAGATGGTGAATTTATCCATGCGGGTGAGAAATTAACCGATGGAGTTATTTCAAGCCATGATGTGCTTAGAATTTTAGGTGAAAAAGCATTGCATTATTATCTTATTTCTGAAATTCAGCAAGTTTATCGTGGTCAAGGTGTTGTGATTTCTGATAAGCATATTGAAATCATCGTATCACAAATGCTAAGACAAGTAAAAATTGTTGATAGTGGACATACTAATTTCATTGTAGGTGATTTGGTTTCAAGAAGAAAATTCAGAGAAGAAAATGAAAGAATTTTGAGATATGGCGGTGAACCTGCTGTGGCTGAACCTGTATTGCTTGGGGTTACAAGAGCAGCTATTGGAAGTGATAGTGTGATTTCAGCTGCTTCATTCCAAGAAACAACAAAAGTTTTAACAGAAGCAAGTATTGCAGGCAAATTTGACTATCTTGAAGATCTAAAAGAAAATGTAATCTTAGGTCGTATGATTCCTGTTGGTACAGGTCTTTATGGAGATCAAAATTTAAAGCTTAAGCAACAAAATTAATTTTCAATCCTAGCAATTTTGCTAGGATTTTTAAAGTATTTTATGTTTAAAATAATTGATTTAGAACAATATAAAAGAAAAGAGTATTTTAACTTTTATACTCAAAATATCCTTTGCTCGTTTGAAATTACTGTTAAATTAGATATTAGTTCTTTTTATTATTTTATTAAAAACAATAATTATGAATTATATCCTTGTTTTATCCACACTATTAGTAAAAGTATAAACGCTTTTGATAATTTTAAATTTAGTTTAGATCAAAACAAACAGCTGATATGTTATGATGTTATCCATCCTTCTTATACTATTTTTCATAAGGACTCTAAAACTTTTTCTGTTCTTTGGACTTTCTATAAAGCAAATTTAAATGATTTTTTTATCTTTATATGAAGAGGATAAACAATTATTAAAAAGCAATAAAAATATGTTTTTAAAAGAACCCATAGATAATCTTTTTAATATTTCTGCTATTCCTTGGATAGCTTTTGAGAATTTTTCTTTACACTTGCCAAAAAAAGAGCAATATTTCTTTCCTATTATAACAAGTGGAAAGATTATAAAAGAAAATAAAAAATTTATCATTCCTTTTAGTATTAATGTTAATCATGCCAGTAATGATGCTTATCACATTTATTTGTTTTTAGAAAAACTCCAAGAAAACTTTAATAGTTTATAATTTTATAAGTAAACTTTAGATATTATCCAAAGTTTATTATTTTATTAATGAAAGGAATTACTGTGCCAACCATAAATCAATTGGTTAGAAAAGAGCGCAAAAAAGTTTTAGAAAAATCTAAATCGCCAGCGCTTAAAAATTGCCCACAAAGAAGGGGAGTTTGTACTAGGGTTTATACAACAACTCCTAAAAAACCAAACTCAGCATTAAGAAAAGTTGCCAAAGTAAGACTTACAAGTGGCTTTGAAGTTATTAGTTATATCGGTGGTGAAGGTCACAACCTACAAGAACACAGCATTGTTTTAGTGCGTGGTGGTAGGGTAAAAGACTTACCAGGTGTTAAGTATCACATTGTTCGTGGTGCCTTAGATACTGCAGGTGTTGCAAAAAGAACCGTTTCTCGTTCTAAATATGGTGCAAAACGCCCTAAAGCAGCAGCTAAGTAATAAGATTGCAGACAAATCCGTTAGATTTGATTTTGTTTGAGTAAAATTATAAATTTGAAGGAAAATTATGAGAAGAAGAAAAGCTCCGGTAAGAGAGGTCTTGCCAGATCCGATTTATGGAAACAAAGTAATCACAAAATTCATTAATTCTTTAATGTATGATGGTAAAAAAAGCACGGCTACGACTATTATGTATGGTGCTTTAGAAGCTATCGATAAAAAAGGCGGAGAAAAAAAAGGCATAGAAATTTTTAATGATGCTATTGAAAATATCAAGCCTTTATTAGAAGTTAAATCTCGTCGTGTTGGTGGTGCTACTTATCAAGTTCCAGTAGAAGTACGCCCAGCTAGACAACAAGCTTTAGCTATAAGATGGATTATTTCTTTTGCTAGAAAAAGAAGCGAGAGAACTATGATTGAAAAATTAGCAGCAGAATTATTAGACGCAGCTAATAGTAAAGGTGCTTCATTCAAGAAGAAAGAAGATACTTATAAAATGGCAGAAGCTAATAAAGCATTTGCTCATTATCGCTGGTAAGAGGAGTAAAACATGTCAAGAAGCACTCCTTTAAAAAGAGTTAGAAATATAGGTATTGCAGCTCACATTGATGCTGGTAAAACAACTACTAGTGAAAGAATTCTTTTCTTTACAGGTATGAGTCATAAAATTGGCGAAGTACATGATGGTGCAGCTACAATGGACTGGATGGAACAAGAAAAAGAAAGAGGTATTACAATTACTTCTGCTGCTACAACTTGTTTTTGGAAAAATCACCAAATAAACCTTATAGACACTCCAGGCCACGTTGACTTTACAATCGAAGTTGAAAGATCAATGCGTGTTTTAGATGGTGCTGTTGCAGTATTTTGTTCAGTAGGTGGAGTTCAACCACAATCAGAAACTGTTTGGAGACAAGCTAATAAATACGGTGTTCCAAGAATTGTTTTTGTAAATAAAATGGATAGAATTGGTGCAAATTTCTTTAATGTAGAAGAGCAAATTAAAAATCGCTTAAAAGGCAACCCAGTTCCACTTCAAATTCCAATTGGTGCTGAAGATAATTTCAAAGGCGTGATTGATCTTATCACCATGAAAGCTTTAGTATGGGAAGATGAAAGCAAACCAACCGATTATGTAGAAAAAGAAATTCCAGCTGAGCTTAAAGAAAAAGCTGAAGAATATCGTGTAAAAATGATAGAAGCTGTTTCTGAAACAAGCGATGAATTAATGGAAAAATATTTAGGTGGTGAAGAGCTTACTCAAGAAGAAATCAAAGCAGGTATTAAAGCAGGATGTTTAAGTCTTTCTATGGTTCCTATGCTTTGTGGTACAGCTTTTAAAAACAAAGGTGTTCAACCATTGCTTGATGCTGTTGTTGCTTATTTACCAGCTCCTGATGAAGTTGCTAATATCAAAGGTGAGTATGAAGATGGTACAGAAGTTTCTGTAAAATCAACTGATGATGGTGAATTTGCAGGTCTTGCATTTAAAATTATGACTGACCCATTTGTTGGACAATTAACTTTCGTTCGTGTATATAGAGGAAGTTTAGAAAGTGGTTCTTATGCATATAATTCAACAAAAGATAAAAAAGAAAGAATTGGTCGTCTTTTAAAAATGCACTCTAATAAAAGAGAAGAGATTAAAACTTTATATGCAGGAGAAATTGGAGCAGTTGTTGGTCTTAAAGACACACTAACTGGTGATACCTTAGCAAGTGAAAAAGATAAAGTTATTTTAGAGAGAATGGATTTTCCAGATCCTGTTATTTCAGTTGCTGTTGAGCCTAAAACAAAAGCAGATCAAGAAAAAATGTCTATTGCTTTAAATAAATTAGCTCAAGAAGATCCAAGCTTTAGAGTTTCTACAGATGAAGAAAGTGGTCAAACCATCATTTCAGGTATGGGTGAGCTTCACTTAGAAATCATTGTTGATAGAATGCTTCGTGAGTTTAAAGTTGAAGCAGAAGTTGGTCAACCTCAAGTTGCTTACCGTGAAACTATTAGAAAGACAGTTGAGCAAGAATACAAATACGCTAAACAATCAGGTGGTCGTGGTCAGTATGGTCATGTATTCTTAAGACTTGAGCCGCTTGAGCCAGGTAGTGGATATGAATTTATAAATGATATCAAAGGTGGGGTAATTCCAAAAGAATATATTCCAGCGGTTGATAAAGGTATACAAGAAGCATTACAAAACGGTGTTTTAGCAGGATACCCTGTTGAAGATGTTAAAGTAACTGTTTATGATGGAAGTTACCACGAAGTAGATTCTTCTGAAATGGCATTTAAACTTGCAGCTTCTATGGGCTTTAAAGAAGGTGCTAGAAAAGCAGGTGCTGTAATCTTAGAACCTATGATGAAAGTTGAAGTTGAAACTCCAGAAGAATATATGGGTGATGTTATTGGTGATTTAAATAAACGTCGTGGCCAAGTAAATTCAATGGATGAAAGGGGTGGTAATAAAATTATTACAGCATTTTGTCCTTTGGCTGAGATGTTTGGTTACTCAACCGATCTTAGAAGTCAAACTCAAGGCCGTGCTACTTATTCTATGGAATTTGATCACTATGATGAAGTTCCAAAAAATGTTTCTGAAGAGATCATTAAAAAAAGAAATGGTTAATCTATCAAGATGAGCAATAAGCTCATCTTGAATTATTTATGTCCTTTTGAATTAATTAAATTAATTACTCCTTCATTAATTTCATATGCTTTTCCAAAACTTTTAACATATCTTCCATTTTTCAGTATAAGTTGAAATAAATGAAAATCTTTCATATTTTTAATGACTTGAATCACTTCTTTATTGTTTTCATTTTCATAAGTATTTAATACTTGCTCAAAGAGTTGATTATCTCTTGTTATTTCTATACATTCTATTCTAAATTTAAGTCTTTTTCTTGCAAAGATTGACATGCAATCTTTTTCATCTTCTATAAACATAATTTCTATGTTTTTATTATTGTGTTTTACTCCTTCAAAATGCTCAGCAATTTCACTAATATAAATATAAAAGTCATTTTTAATTTTTATAATAGGTGCGTATGAGCATATTGTTTGATTGTTTAAATTTAAAGAAGATATCATAATACTTTTGCATTCTTGCATAAATTGATTAATTTCATCATGTAATTGCATATATTTTCCTTGTAGATTAGAATGGATAAGATTGAGGACTATATGAGAGTAAAAGAAGAGTTTATTACTCTTCTTCATCAGTATTTTTGCGTACAACTTTAATGCGTTCTATACTATTTCCATCCATCTTTTTGACTTCATAGTAGCAGAATTCATCTTCTATTCTATCTCCAACTACCGGTAAGCGTCCTAAGAGATTGAAAACATATCCACCTATAGTGACTTGCTCTAGTTCTTCATTAAAGCGTATATCAAGCATTTCTTCTACTTCACTAATTTCATACCTTCCTTGAAATTCATAGATATTTTCTGCAAGTTTTTTAAAATGTGGACTAGAATCGTCATGCTCATCGTTAATATCTCCAACGATTTCCTCCATAATATCTTCCATGGTTAAAAGTCCAGCTGTACCACCATATTCATCCACTACTAATGCGGTGTGTACTTGTTCTTTATTCATCATGAAAAGAACTTTGGATATGCTAATATTTTCTGGAACTAAGATCATTTTGATTAAAAAATCATCTAAATTTTTCTTATCTTTGCTAAGTTCATTTTGCATGATGTCTCTAATGTGTACCATACCCAAAATGATATCTTTAGAACCATCTATATATGGAAAGCGTGTGTGTTTGTACTGACAAACTATTTGCATATTTTCTTCATAGCTTTTTTGTTTGTTAAGACATATCATATCTTTTCTAGGTGTCATGATTTCTTTTGCTACTGTATCTGAAAAATCAACAGCATTGCGTATGATTTCAGTTTCAAACTCATCCAAAACTCCACCTTTTTGGCTTTCACTCGCAATAAATTTAATTTCTTCTTCAGAGTGGCTTAATTCATGTTCTTTAGCAGGTTTAATACCTATAACTTTTAAAGAAATTGCAGCTAAAAAGTCAAATGTTTTGATAAAAGGTAAGAAAAGTAACCAAAATAAATGCAATGGTCTTGCAACCCATAAAACAGCTTTATCTGCAATAGCGATAGCAACGCTCTTTGGAACTAACTCACCTAATACAACATGTAATAATGTGATAATAGCAAAAGCAATAATAAATGCTATAGTATGGATTAATGCTGGAGCTAAGCCTAAATTTGCCAAAGGAACTTCAAGAATTTTAGCAATAGCAGGTTCACCTATCCAACCAAGAGCAAGAGAGCTTAGTGTAATACCAAGTTGGCAAGCACTTAAATAAGTATCTAGTTTTGAAGTTACTTCTAAAGCTTTTTTTGCATTGCGTTTTTTTTCTTTTACCATTTCTTCAAGTTTTGATCTACGTACTTTAACAATAGCAAATTCAGATAAAACAAAAAATCCATTTAAAAGCACTAAAGCTAATGCAACAAGAATCATAAAAGTAGAATAGCCTACATCAATTGAGGCAACAGCAGGTAATGTTTGATTTAAGTCTAAAGATTGACTGGGGTCCAAAAAAACTCCTTTAATAAATTTTTTGCAAAATTATATCAAATCAAAACTATAAAATTAGCTTAAAATAAATGATATATTTTAAATTAATTTATGTTTTCTATATTCAATATTTTTTTCGAATTCATCTAAACGTTTATAAATGCTACGCAACTGTGTGATAGTTGTCCAGTTAGTAATAAAAATACTAAATGAGGATCTAACTTGATCAAAAGCATTGCCAACTTGTATGATAATTCCAAGTTGTATAAGTCCTAAAAACAAGCTTGGAGCCATGATTAAAAAAGGCACTATAACCATGATTTGCTCAAATAGATAAAGCCATATATTAAAATACCCATAATGCAAAAATAATCTTTTATAATTAATTTTAAGCCCAGTAAATAAACTTAAAATACTTTCATCGCTTGCATAATTTTTTCTATCATCTTCAGCAAAAACAAGTTCTTTTCTAAAAGCAGCTTCGGCTTTTTGATTATTATATTCAAGACCGGGTAATTTAATGCCAACAAACCATGATATAACAAGACCTCCCAAAGAAACCAAAAATGCAATCCATACTAAAGAGCCATTAATATCTTTTAAGATAGGTAAATTAACATGCGCACTTAACATCCATAAGATAGGCACAAAAGCAATTAAGGTCATAATTGCCTTAACAAAAGCCAATCCTAAGCTTTCTATGATTTTTGAAAAATTATAAATATCTTCTTGAATTCTTTGTGAACTACCTTCTATGTTGTCATCTTTTTTTTGCCAAAATTTAATATAATCAAAAGTCATAGCCTCACGCCATTTAAAGGCATAAATACTTCCAAAATATTGTGTGATAGTAGCGATTAATACATAAGGCAATGCTAAATATAAAAACTGTTTAATAAAACGATAAAAGTCATTTATGCTATGATTTTTCGCATCTTGTAAAACATCGTAAAATTCTTTATACCATTCGTTTATTGCAACATTAATGGAAGTTTGAGCGAGTAAAGAAGCTAGTAAAAAAAACAAACCCACATAAGCCCACAATGCCCATTTTTTTGAATAAAAAAAAGATTTAAACATTTAAATTTCTTTTAACATTTTTTCATAGTGTTTTATTGTATGTTTTTTTGCTTTAAAAATTATACTAAAAATCACAATAAAACAACTTGCAACTAAAAATCCAGGAATGATTTCATAAATTGCTATAAAATTTGAACCAAAATGTTTATAAAATATAACAGTTAAAGCCCCACTAACCATTCCAGCTATTGCACCTTCTTTGCTCATATTTTTATAAAATAAAGAAAATAAAATAACACTTCCAAAACTAGCACCAAAACCTGCCCAAGCGTAAGAAACTATATTTAAAATTTGACTTTGAGTATCAAGCGAAAGTATAAAAGCTATGCAAGCAACAGCTAAAACACCTAGTCGCGATAATAAAGTAATGTTTTTATCATTAGTTTTTCTTTTTAAGATTTGTGTATAAAAATCTTGCACCAAGCTAGAAGCGCATACTAGTAGTTGAGAACTCGCAGTGCTCATTATAGCTGCTAAAATCGCACTGAGTAAAATTCCTGCCACCCAAGGATTAAAAAGTACTTGAGACATTACAATAAATATTCTTTCAGGGTCATTTAAAGTAAGATTAAATTTAGCTATATAAGCAATACCTAAAAATCCTATCATAGCAGCACCAAATAAAGAAATTACCATCCAAGTTATGCCTATAAAAGTTGCAGTAGGAATTTCTTTTACATTTTTTATAGAAATAAAGCGGATTAAAATATGAGGTTGACCAAAATAACCAAGCCCCCATGCTAAGGTTGATACTACGACCAACCAACCACCACCATCTAAACCAAAGGCTTGAGGCTTTACATCATTTATAGTAGAAAATGCTTCACCAAAACCACCAAGTTCAAATATCATCACAAAAGGAATGATGATTAATGAACTCATCATTAAAAGTCCTTGTATCATATCAGTCCAACATACGGCTTTATAGCCACCTAAAAAAGTATATAAAACAATAACTAAAAATCCAATACTTAAAGCAAAAATATAAGGTAAATTAAATACACTTTCAAAAAGCTTAGCACCACTTACTAATCCAGCACTAATATAAATAGTAAAAAATACCAAAATGACTACCGCACAAATGCTTCTTAAAATATGTCTATCATCATGAAAGCGACTTTCGAAAAAATCAGGAATTGTAATACATTCTTTGGCTATTTGAGAAAAAATCTTTAATCTTTTAGCAATAAAGGTCCAGTTTAAAAACATACCAAAACTTAAGCCTATGGCTATATAAATTTGCCCTAAGCCGGCTGCATATAAAGCACCAGGAAAAGCCATTAAAAGCCAACTACTCATATCAGAAGCACCTGCACTTAAGGCAGATATTACAGGCCCTATGGAGGCATTACCAACAAAATAATCTTTACTGTTTTGATTTTTTTTGTAAAAATAAAAACCTATAAAAAGCATTAAAAATGCATAGGTAATAAAAGTAATAACAATAGGATAAGAAAGTTCCACACTTTGTAAATTCATAAGTGTCCTTAAAAAATTTAAAAAACTATCATTTTACTTGTTTTGGTTTAAAAAAACATTATAAAAATTATTTTTTATTTCAATGCTTTATAAAGTTTTTTTGTTACAATTTTCTAAAAAATTTAAGGAAAAATAATGAAAAATCTCTTGATTATAGGTGCAGGCGGTGTAAGTCGTGTTGCGACTGTAAAATGTACAATGAATAATGATGTCTTTAGCAAAATAACTCTAGCAAGTAGAACTAAAAGTAAATGTGATGAAATAGTAGCTTTTATAAAAGAGCGTTTGGGTATAGAAATTCAAACTGAGCAAATAGATGCAGATGACACTGCTGCTGTTGTAGAACTTATCAAAAAAACAGGAGCTGAAATTTTACTAAATGTAGCTTTACCTTATCAGGATCTTACCTTAATGGATGCGTGTATTCAAACTAATATCCACTATGTAGATACCGCAAATTATGAACATCCTGATTTAGCTAAATTTGAATATAAAGAACAATGGGCAAGAAATGATAAATTTAAACAAGCAGGAATTTTAGGACTTTTAGGTAGCGGTTTTGATCCAGGTGTTACTAATGTATTTTGTGCTTATGCACAGCAAAATTTGTTTGATGAAATTCATTATATAGATATATTAGATTGCAATGCAGGCGATCATGGCTATGCTTTTGCTACTAATTTTAATCCTGAAATTAACTTAAGAGAAGTTTCTGCTAAAGGTCGTTACTGGGAAAATGGAAAATGGATAGAAACTGAACCTATGGAAATAAAAATGGAGTGGGATTATCCTGAAGTAGGGGTAAAGGATAGCTATTTACTTTATCATGAGGAGCTTGAAAGCTTAGTAAAAAATATCAAAGGTTTGAAAAGAATAAGATTTTTTATGACTTTTGGGCAAAGCTATTTAACTCATATGAAATGTCTTGAAAATGTTGGTATGCTAGGTATTAAGCCTGTTATGCATCAAGGCAAAGAAATAATACCAATAGAATTTTTAAAAACACTACTTCCTGATCCTGCTAGTTTAGGCCCTCGCACTAAAGGTTATACTAATATAGGTTGTGTGATTCGTGGTGTAAAAGATGGAAAAGATAGACAAGTTTATATTTACAATGTTTGTAATCACGAAGAATGCTTTAAAGAAACTGGAGCGCAAGCTGTGAGTTATACTACTGGAGTTCCTGCAATGATAGGAACAAAGTTAATCGCTAAAGGAATTTGGCAAGGAAAAGGTGTGTTTAACATGGAAGAATTTGATGCTAAACCTTTTATGGATGAGTTAAATATCCAAGGACTTCCTTGGAAAATTATAGAAATGGAGCCAAATTTAGGAAAGTAATCTCAAGTCTTTTTTGACTTGAGAAAGTTTCAATAATGACACAATTATTATTAAGTATAGATTGGACACCTTTTTTAGTTTCCATAAAGCTTTCTATTATTACTTGTATAATTTTGTTTTGTTTTTGCATACCTCTTGCTTGGGTTTTTACTTTTAAGCAATTTAGAGCAAAAAAAATTCTAGAAACTATAATAACCTTACCTTTAGTTTTACCACCATCTGTTGTTGGTTTTTACTTATTGATTTTATTTTCAAAATACTCTTTTTTTGGAGAATTTTTAGAAAAACACTTTAATATCACCTTAGCTTTTACCTTTGAAGGTTTGGTGATAGCAAGTTGTATTTATTCTTTACCTTTTATGTTTAATCCTTTATATAATGCAATGTCTATGATTTCTAAAAATATTATAGAGGCTAGTTTTTCTTTAGGAAAAAATTCTTTCATTACACTTTTAAAAGTAATCTTACCTAGTATCAAACCAGCTATACTCAGTGCTTTGGTAATAAGTTTTGCACATACTATGGGTGAGTTTGGTATAGTATTAATGATAGGTGGTTCTTTAAGCGGAGAAACAAAAGTAGCTAGTATTGCTATATATGAAAGTATGGAAAATTTAGATTTTGTCACAGCTCATATTTATAGTCTCATACTTTTAATTTTTAGTTTTATTGTTTTATTAAGTGTGAATCTTCTTAATAAACAAAAAAGATAATCTATTTGTTATCTTTATACATTTTGATATAAATTTATCTAATCATATTTTATCTTTAATTGTTAGTTTTCTCTTTTGTTTTCTTGTTTATTAGCTATATTTAAGATATTGTTTTCATTATATTTGACACAAATTTTCTACATTTTATAACAACTCATATCTCATTTTTTCTAAAAATTTACCACATGTTATAAACCAATATCCACAGCGTTCCCCCCCCCCATATTTCCCTATCACATACCATAACACACTCTATTCCA